>NZ_JBGQQX010000044.1:0-17975 GCF_045528525.1 Ruoffia sp. FAM 26255
ATCGATTGCACACAAACGGAACACGATTCCACGGAAATCCTTACACTACCGAACACCGTTGGAAGTATTTTTGAGTTACTTAGATGAAGCAGTTTTGTCTAGCTTAATTTGACAAATCAAAATATTAAAAAAGGTGATATTGAAAACGGTAAAAATCATTGTGATAAAGTCATTAGCATTCTTGTTCACTTTGAAGAATATGAGAATGCCAATCATAAGCAAGAAGAAGTGGACCAATTACTTCAAGAAATTGAAGATGAATAAAAAAGCAATTCGATGGAGTACACTAGCATTGTAGGTACAGCTATCGAATTGCTTTTTCTTTAAATTAATTATTCAATATTAAATATCAAATCCGTTTGAAACTTTAACTACTCCACTAACACAAAGTCATAGGAATTATATTCCAATGTACTATCTTCTTTACGAGTGAACTCAATGAGATCTTCATTAAACAGTTTTACACGAATCGTCTCATCAGACTCGACAATCTCTGGGTTGGAAATAGTGAATACGACATTCCCCATAGGGTCAATGGATGAATATATTCCGGATGACGCATGTTGAATTTGTTGAATCACATTAAAAACAGTCGGATTATTTTCTAAATCGAGTTGATCTTCAATCGCGTTAAAACTAACTCCTAACTCGTCTTGTAAGGCTTGTAAATCATCAGACTCGGTATTTGGATCCACTTGAGCAAGCAAGGCTTCATCTGTATGCTTAGATAATAACAGTATAATTTCCCTTGCCTCAGCTGCTTCATTATTTACTGTTATTTGAACATTGTCTGGCGTAAAGAAAATATGACTGATCGGACTTTCTTCATTATCACTGACATAACTTTGATTATCGTTGGCAGAGACGGGTGTTTGACTGATTAATAATAGTGACACAACTAGCAAGACGTACTTAACTATTTTTTTCATTAGAATATACAGCTCCTCTATAATTAGTATAAAAAACTAAACCTTCGTATCAAGTAACTTAACAGATGCCTATCGCAAACAATAAAAATGGTTAATATTGTTATGTTAATTATACACTATATATTATATTTTTTTCAGATTTTATTAATATTTATCCACAAAAAAAAGTATCAGCAAGAATAATCTCGCTGATACCAAAACTCAAAAATATTAAATTAGTTTACTTTTTCAATCTTGCTAAACTCTTCTTTAATCTCTGCCAATAGTTCTGGTTTTGTAATCACATCAAAACCTGTTCTAGCTAGAATCTCAACCGTGCGCATCATCGCTTTGTAACCAAATTCAGTACGAGTTGCTTCACGGAATTCAACGGTATGACCCGCAGTTGGTACACCATCTGTAATTTCGTAGTATGAATGGATAGATGGGACAACTTGGCTGACATTTCCCATATCGATGGAACCTGATAAGTCTTCACCCGCATCGATCATTTCGATTCCTAAATCTGCTGCGTTAGCGTTATATGTATCACTTAATTTTTGGTTCGTGATCATATTATAGTATGACTTTTCAAAATAGTTATATTTCATTGTCGTACCTGCTGCACTTGATGCTGCTTCAGCGCTTCGGATAACCATATCTTTCACTTCTTGTAAGTAATTAATATCTAGAGAACGAACATAGAATTGAACACGAGTGTATTCCGGAATAATATTGGCTGCGACACCGCCTTCAGCGATAATTCCATGAACACGTGCATCTGGACGTAATTGTTGACGACCCGCGTTCACCATATTGAACATATTAATGGCAGCATCTAAAGCGTTAATTCCTTCCCAAGGAGCACCAGCCGCGTGAGCTGTTTTTCCAAAGAATTCAAATTCTAAAGCTTCCATCGCAAGCGATACATTACTCATTAAGTTTTGATCAGAGGGATGTGTACATAAAGCGACATCCACATCGTCAAACGTATCAGCATTAGCCATATCAACTTTAACACCATCAGTTTCTTCAGCCGGCGTTCCTAGAACTACGACGCGCCCACCTGTTTCACCAACGACTTTAGATAAGGCAATTCCTGCACCCGTATCTACAGTCCCAAGCATGTTGTGACCACAGCCGTGACCAATGCCTGGAAGTGCATCATATTCTGATAAATAGGCAACTGTTGGCCCCTCTTTACCTGAATCAAAGGTTGCTTTAAACGCCGTATCGAATCCTAAGTATGGATACTCAACGTCAAAGCCATGTTTTCTTAATAAATCAACATGGGCTTGTGATGATTTATATTCGTTTAATCCTAGTTCAGGATTTTCATAAATATAATCACTTAAACCTTGTAATTCCTCGCGCATTTCTGAAACGATTTCGTGTAATTGTTCTTTTGACATATAATATTTCCCCTTTCGAAATTTCTAAAATGGTCCGTAGCCGACTAATTGTGCAAAGATAATAAAGACTAGACCAATCGCTAACCAAATACCCATTAAAGGCATGGCGAATTTAACCCATTTTTTGTAAGGAATATCTGCAATTGCTAATTGAGCCATTAAGATTCCTGACATCGGCATAATTGAATCTAGGAAGCCGTTCCCTAATTGGTAACTTAATACTGCAGTTTGGCGTGTGACATCTAAAGCATCTGCTAAAGGTACCATAATTGGCATTGTAACAGCCGCTTGTCCACTACCTGAACTAATAAAGAAGTTAATAATAATTTGAACGACGTACATACCAGCCGCTGATAAGACAGACGGTAAGTTTGAAATTGCACCCGTTAAACCATTAATCAATGTATCTAAGATCATCGCGTCTTCCATAATAATCACTAAACTTTGTGCTAATCCAACAATTAACGCTGCATACATCATATCTTTAGCACCTTCAATGAAGTTATCTGCTAAATCTCCTGGTCTCATTCCATAGATTAGACCACTAATTAAGCCCATACCTAAGAATACAGCACCTATCTCAGTTATAAACCAGCCTAAGCTCATAACACCGTATGCTATAACAACAAAGCCACCAACAAAAACAGCTGCAATAATCTTCTGTTTAGTTGTGAATTCGATGTTTTCAGTTGTGTTTAAATCTTGAAAGTCCGCATGATTTCTTGCTTTCATTTCCTCATCATAAACGATACTATTTGTTAAATCAGCTTTGACACGTTTACCATAAATAATTAAATATAAAGACGTTACAATCCATAATACGGTAAACAGGACTAATCTCAATTCAATACCTGAGAATAAGGGTAATTCCGCGATCGATTGTGCTACCCCAACTGAGAATGGATTCATGAAGCCAGATGTAAACCCAACTCCTGCTCCAAGCCCAATCATTCCGACCCCGATAAGTGAGTCATAACCAATCGCTCGCGCTAATGACACACCTAAAGCAATAAAGACAATTGTCTCTTCACTCAAGCCAATCGTTGAACCTGCTAATCCCATAATTAGTACCACAACAGGAATGACTAAAGCTTCTTTACCTTTTAATGAACTAACAATTCGACTTAAAGCCGATTCGATCATTCCGGTTTTATTAATAATTAAAAATGACCCACCTGTGACAAATAAGAAGTAAGAGATATCTTGTGTTCGAGCGAAACCTCTTGGAATACTCTTCAACACTTCAAAGATACCTTGAGGATTACTTGCAACATGTGCGAATGAATCTGGATTAATAATTTCACGTTCTCCAACCATTACTCGCTCAAATTCCCCTGCTGGGACAATCCAAGAAAGGATGGCAGCAATAATAATAAAACTAAACAATAATACATATGTATGTGGCATCCGGACTCTTCCTAATGCCTTGAATATATTTTTCACTTTGTTCCTCCATTTATTTTGAACACTTTACAGCAGGGTGAGCGAATTACTACATTGCACTTTTAAAAAATGTATATAAAAAAGCTGCGAGCAAAAGCTCACAGCCAGAATTTGACAGGTTCTTTTGCCCACAACACAGCACGCTCACCTACGTAGAGTTTGGGCAACCCTACAAGACAGTGATAGACTTATTCAATCTATCCCCAACATCAATTTGACATTTCGGCTAGCAATCCTTTCATCATTTCTGATTACTGATATTACAAGCGGCCTCAATACTGTATTGTTCTCTTATTTAATTTACTTGAGATAGAGTAACGCAAATCTCTGCCTTTGTCAAATTAATATTTCAAAGATTAAGAATTAGAATCAATTACTTTGATACTTGAATTTTATTTCATAAAATAGACTTATAGAGTCATGAGCATCGCTTGCTTCTTTCATTTTAAAATTATTTAAGGAGGAATAATATGATAAATCAACCCTTTTTTACAATTTTTTAAAAAATAAGTCATCGGTTCACGATCGGCGTGATCATTTTACTACTAGTCATTATTGGTATTATACGCAATATGTCAAAACGAAAAACTTCCTTTTCAATGCGGATGATGGTTGCTTTATTTTTAGGACTAGCCTATGGGAGGTATTGCTGCTGAGAGATTTCCACTATTCTTCTTAGAGTTAATTCCTAATAATATATTCTCAGTGATGACAACAAATAGTAGTATCGTATCTGTAGTAATTATAGGAGCATTCTTTGCGGCCTCTATTCGCTTCATGAGAAATATAAAACCTGATGCGATTAAAGCCTGTGATGAATTTCTACAATCTGCGCAAGTCGCTGTTAATAGTGTATTAACAAACGTGATTAAATTAATGCCTTACGGGATTTCAGCGCTTGTAGCAAATACGATTTTATCTCAAGGGATGGAGATTATTAGTATATGATTAACTTTATCTCAGCACTCTACTCTGCTGTCGTATTTATGTTACTCGTCTACGTTGTTATTCTCTTATTGGTTGGAGTGAATCCAATTAAATTCTATCGAAAAGCATTTCCTACAATGGTCCTAGGTTTCTCGGATCGTTCAAGTGTTGGTACATTACATATACAATTACGAATTTAGATGAAAACATCGGTGTCTCAGGACAAACAGCAAGCTTCGTTGCTACCCTGGGGTCAACGATTGGTATGAACGGATGTGCGGGTATCTTCCTAGCGGTCCTTGGTGTGATGTTTACTAATGCCACCGATGTTGACGTTAACATTTCAATCTTAGTTCTTTTAGTCACAGTTGTAACGATGGATTCTATCGGCATTGCCGGTGTACTGGGTACTGCAACTGTTGCTGCCACAGTCACATTGAACGGTATTGGCTAAGGCGCTTATGTTAGTAAGATTAGTGCCGTATTCGGTATTGACCCAATTGTAGATATGGTACGTACAATGTTAAACGTGACAAGTTCAATGGTCAGTGCGGTGGGTGTCGATCGATGGGAAGGTAACTTCGATATGGAACCATTCAACACACCTACAAAATCCGATTTCGAAGATATTGATTAATGATGATTTAACTTACCAAGTAGTTACTTGGTAAGTCTTTTTAATTGCTAATTGAAAGCGAGGTCTTGTACAATAAAAATAACACAACATACAAATGGAGGTTTGTTATATGCGAGCATTTAATTGCGATATTCCAACTAAAGTTTACTTTGGTGAAGGTAAAATTAAACATTTACCTGATTTAATAAAACAATTCGGAAACAAAGTTTTACTCACTTATGGTGGCGGGAGTATTAAGCGAAATGGTATCTATGACGAGGTGCAAGATTTACTAAAAGGTTGTGAGATTTTTGAACTCAGTGGCATTGACCCTAATCCTCGGATTGAAACGGTTCGTGAAGGTGCAAAAATCTGTAAAGAGAATGATATTGATGTCATCTTAGCCGTAGGTGGTGGTTCAACCATCGATTGTTCTAAAGTTATTGCGGCAGCTGCCAAATACGACGGCGATGCCTGGGACTTAGTTATGGATGGCAGTTTAATTACAGATGCGCTACCTTTAGTAGATATTTTGACACTTTCAGCAACAGGGACTGAGATGAATTTTAACGCTGTTATTACAAACTTCGATGTAAAGATGAAGCAAGGAACAGCAAGCAAACATCTATACCCATATGCTTCTATCCTGGATCCAACTTATACATATACTGTGCCCGCTAACCAAACTGCTGCTGGTACGGCAGACATTATGTCTCATACGTTTGAGAACTACTTTCAAGAAGAAGACAATGCCTTTATTACTGATGGCTTAAGTGAGTCCATCTTACGTGCCACTATTAAATACTTACCGATAGCGTTAGAAGATCCTGAGAACTATGAAGCGCGTTCGAATTTAATGTGGGCGTCAACCGTAGCATTAAACGGCTTAACATCGATGGGTAAAGGTGGCGGTTGGACAACTCACCCAATTGAACATTACTTATCTGCTTACTACGATATTACCCATGCCGTCGGATTAGCCATTCTAACACCGCGCTGGATGAAATATATCTTAAGTGACAAAACCGTGGACCGTTTTGCGAGATATGCAAACAAAGTATGGGATATTGAAGAAACCGATGATAAGTTCGCAATGGCTGAAGAAGCGATTGAAAAGACTTATCAATTCTTCGTCGATAACGGTTTACCTATGACTCTTCCAGAAGTAGGTATTGAAACGGATGAACATTTCGAAGAAATGGCCAAAGGACCTGCCGAACGCTTATCACGTGCTTACGTTCCTTTAAACCCAGATGATGTTGTTGAAATTTTAAATCGCTGTATGACAGAAGGTTACGAATAATAACTTAAAAGACACTCTTTCGTTTACTAAAAGTATCCGAAGGAGTGTCTTCATATTTAAACTTCTTTTAACAAATCAAGTCGATCAAATTCTATGACTAATTCATAAGCACCGATGTATGAATGAATCTTCTCTTGGATCATTGAGAATAATTCCTCATTTGTTTCCTCCACGCCATCAGGAATAACTACATCAAAAGTGATATGACTTCGATGATTTTTACTATCTACTTTAAAATCATGAAACTTTAAATCTAATTGAAATGATTTAAGAATTTCTTTAACTTGACGGTAAATAGCTGTATATTCTTCATTTTGTATCGCAATTGGGTCAACGTGACAGACTAATTCTACCCCTAATTTCGCTTCAAAGTCTGCTTCAATTTGATCAATTACTTGATGTGAGTAAGTTAAATCCCAACTATCGTCAATTTCAATATGAATCGTCGCAAAGGTTTTGTTTGGTCCATAATTATGCACAAGTAAATCATGGTAGCCTACGATTGAATCATACTCATCCAATAAAGTCTTCATTGCTTGGATTTCATCTTTGGAAGGACTTGTCCCTAATAAATCACTAATCGAGTCATTAATTGCCTGAATACCACTATAAACGATGATCACAGATAACAAGGCACCCGCGTAACCATCGATTTGCCAACCCGTCACCGTCTCAACGGTCGCGGACACGAGTACGATTAAAGTTACAAAGACATCATTCATACTATCTTGTGCCGCACTATGTAATGTATTGGAATGAATAGCCTTGGCAGCCGTCTTGTAAAAATTCCCTTGTATAATCTTAACTAGAATTGACACAACTAATAAAATAAAGACTAGTGGTGAGGCATTTAGAGGCGTTGGATTCATGATTTGTTTAATCGAAGACGTGAAAAATTGAAAACCAACATAAATGATAACAACAGAAATTAATAAGCCCGTAATATATTCTGATCGTTCATGTCCGTAAGGATGTTCTTTATCAGCTGGTTTAGAAGCTGCTCTAAAACCGAATAAGGTTAATAAAGAAGACGCAGAATCGCCTAAGTTATTCATCCCGTCCGTAATAATCGAAATACTGCCTGATATTGTCCCCGCCAGCAATTTAATTCCAAATAATACAAAGTTAGAGATTAAGCCCACTCGTCCAGCTAAGATTCCTGCTTTCGTTCGAGCTACTCCATTGGCTTGCTTACTTAAAAAACGTTCAATTAATCCTTTAAACATAATGCGCCTCACTTTTCATAACGTTAATATCCATTATATCAAATCTCAATATCCATTTAAAAGAATTATAAAATTCCAACCAAAATAAAAAAGCATTCATAAAACGAATTCGTTCTACAAATGCTGTAACATTCAGTTATGACCATATTCCACTAATTCAAAATGAACGTATTTATTATCAATGATTAAATATTCAGGATTAACAATATCTAAACTAAAACTAGGGAATGATTGGCCATCGAAAAATTTTATCTCTAGATATTGTTGATGAGGATGTGAATTTCTTTAATCAATGAATTCTCATTTGTCACTTCGTATCTACCAAATAAATTTTCCTGGGCACTAACATCTGCTGGAATAACTACAAAACCGAATAATACAGAAACGAATACAATTTTTCATCTTTATCCTTCATAACTTGAAATTTTTATCAAAAGTCAATTGGATTTTCCTGATTCTAATCTAATAATACCACATAAATAATCGGTTGTTATAGTGGTTATCACTCGGTTGGAAAGCGCTTATATGTTATCATTTAATATATACAATATAGCGGTGGTGAAAGTTACAGTAAGACTTTTAAATTAACTTATAAAGGAGAATATGATGAAAAAACTCACGAGATTATTTCTAGCAGGAATGCTATTGTTAAACATCACAATGCCCTACTATTCTGCACAAGCAGAATCTGAAGATAGTAATAATGGCGTCGACGAGATCATCGCAAATATGACTCTCGAAGAGAAAGTCGTTCAAACGCTCATGCCAGACTTTAGAAATTGGGAAGTCGATGGTGAAGAAGTAGGCGTGACTGAATTAAACGATGATATTCGTCAAATCTTTGCCGACTATCAATTTGGTGGTGTCATTTTATTTGCTGAAAATGTGGTTGAAACAGAACAAACAGCCCGACTCGTCTATCAAATGCAAGCCTCTCAAGTTGAAAGTGATCACTTACCTCTTCTCATTGGAATTGACCAAGAAGGTGGAATCGTGAACCGTTTGGGTTCGGGAACTCAATTACCGGGTAATATGGCGCTAGGAGCAACAAATGACCCAGAATACTCGAAACTAGCTGGTGACATTATTGGGAGTGAACTTGAAGCCTTAGGTATCAATGTAAACTTTGCTCCATCGGTTGATATAAATAACAACCCCAAAAACCCAGTCATCGGTTTACGTTCATTCTCCTCTGATCCCGAGATCGTTTCTGAACATGGCTTGAGTTATATCGAAGGGATTAAAGAACATAACGTCGCTGTTGCGGCGAAGCATTTTCCAGGACATGGAGATACCGATGTCGATTCTCACTTCGGCTTACCTGTCGTTGATAAAAGTTTCGATGAATTGATGAATAATGAATTACTTCCTTTCAAAGCTGTGATGGATGCAGACACTGATATGATTATGACAGCACATATCCAGTTCCCACAACTAGAATCAGAGATGAAAGTATCGGAAGAGGATGGTTCTGATATCTTATTACCTGCCACACTCTCTCCAGCAATCTTAACAGATCTAGTTCGTGATGAGATGGCTTATGAAGGCATTGTAATCACAGATGCTTTAAATATGGAAGCTATAGCAAATAACTTTGGTGAGGTTGAAACTTCGATCTTATCTAAAAAAGCTGGCGCAGATATATTATTGATGCCTGTCATTATTAGATCCAATGACGATCTTGCTTTGCTAGATGAGGTGATTCAAGGTCTTGTTGACGCAGTTGAAAGTGAAGAAATCCCCATGGATAATATCGACAATTCAGTCCGTCGCATTTTAACGCTTAAGGATGAATTAGGTTTACTTGAGGATGATTTCTTAAATCAGTCTGAAGATGATGTCGTTGCGAATGCAACAGAAATTGTTGGCTCTGAGATGAATCGTGCCAATGAACGTGAAATCTCCAATCATGCTGTCACTTTAATTGAAAATACACAAGCTGCTTTACCGATTCAACCAGAAGCGGATGATCATGTATTATTTTTTACAGCGGATCCAAATCAAGTTCCTGGAACTGAGTTCAGTATAGAGCGGATGCGATTAGAAGAATCACTCTCATCTGACTTTACGTATGAAGTATTGACTTATAATGAGGAAAGTCAATTCACTGACTTTGCGGATGCAATCTCACAAGCCAGTCATGTCGTTGTATACACTAGTATGGTAGATGAATCCTCTCTTGCTGCTGATAACTTTAGAACAGCAATTCCACAAGAAATATTCACGTATGCAAAAGAACAAGGCATTCCAACGGTGCAAGTAAGTATTAACAAACCATATGATGCCGTAAACTTTACTGATAATGATGCAATATTAATTTCTTATGGATATAACGGTATGGACCCAACGGAAGGCGGACAAGAGCCCGTCGCATCATTCGGTCCGAACATTCCTGCTGTGGTTGAAGTCATCTTTGGTGTCACTTCTTCTGAAGAAGGACCAACAGGTCAATTGCCTGTTGATTTACCAGTCATCGAGGACGGCGTGTTGTCGCCAACTGAAGTGGCATACCCCGTTGGTTATCATTCTGAAGATTGGAATTAATCAAAAGTAACTATACAAAAAATCTCCTACCCACAGTGGGTAGGAGATTTTTATATTTATATTTACAGGCATACTAAAGAATGATTTTCTTTATCTCGCTTGAAACGCTGTTTCCCATAAATTAAGTTTTGTTCCGATATCTTTTTCTAAGGCATTTTGATAAACTTGGTAACCCCAAGCAATATCATATAAAGGTTGGCCACCTAAAGCAAAGATGATAATATCATCGTCATTCTCACGTGCATGAACGTTACCTTTAATAATATCACCTACGTTCATAATAATGTCACTCGTCATGCGATCTTCATAAATCCAGTCTAGGAATAATCGACCTAAAACGCCCATCTCAAGCGTGTTATATGGATAGACATCTTCGTATTTCACTTCTTCATACATCTTCCAATTATCGACAACTAAGCGAACATTATTAATGACAAAGTCTGGATCAAAGTTCCCTGAAGAAGATCCGATAATTAAAGCACCTGGTTTAATCCATTCACTCTCAATCTTAGGATTTGCTTCTCCAGAAGTTGCTAAGTTTAAGATATCCGTCTCTCTCACAGCATCTTCAATCGAATGGACAATTTGTATCGATACATTTGGGAATTTTTCTTCTAAATCTTCCTTCAGAATCTGTGATTGAGATTCATCCACATCATAGATCTTAAACACTTCGGCGTTTTTCGCTTCTAAAAGTAATGCGATAGCAGTTGAACTCCCAATCGCACCCGCACCTAAGACTGCAACCACTTTTGAATCTGGCTTAGCAAGGTAGCGCACACCTACGCCCGGAATTGCCCCAGTTCGCCAAGCACTCAGTAAATTAGCTGACATAAAGGCTAATGGTGCACCTGTATCGGCATCATTCAGATTCATTGTGAGAATCGAACGCGGTAGGTTTTTATCTTTATTATCAAGGTTTGAACCATACCACTTACATCCAGCGATACGATATTCACCACCTAGATAGGCTGGCATCGCACAAAATCGACGGTCTGGACCATTGGCCGGCATACTTTTATGCTCAGGTTCATCTGGGAATGAGACAACCATTCCGTGAGAATTATTCTCTCTACCACCCATCCGGTAATCTTCTGTACTTAAGATTCCAAAAACATCTTCCATGACGTTAATACATTCTTGCATATTTAAAACGCCCGCATCAATCATATCTTGTTCATTTAAATATAAAAAATCAATTCGCCCATCTTGAGTCATCATTAAAATCCCCTTATAAATTTAGTTTAAATATTAGAATTATATTACAACAACTCAAAGGAAATGTAAAATAATAGCTAATACAGCATTCCGTCTATCTAAAAGTATCTATTGTTTCCTCAGTCGCTTCCGTTTCTAAATGAGTTACAAACTCAAAATCATCCACGTAAATATGCATACGTTCATCAATCGTATCCCACCATAGTTGGCCATCGGGAATTTGATGTAAGTCGATATCAGCAAATGGAACAACTTGATACATCTTCTCTGCTTCCACCCCCAAATTAAATATAGGCATGAACTTAGGATTCACAATATTCACTTCACCGGACTCATCGCGCTGAAACGTTACTTCAGTAATCCCGCCTTGCTTATTATCTAAATCTCTTTGTCCAGTTAAAAAACTAGCTTGAGAATATATAGCAAATGTTTCACCCCCGTTATACCAATCGACGGGTTGTAATACGTGTGGATGCCCACCTAAGATAAGTTTGGCACCAGCATCACTTAATGATTGAAACACATAAAATTGCTCTTCATTTGGTAATGTAGCGTATTCCTCTCCTAACTGTAAGCTCACAACGACCGCATCAACTTGTTCGGATAGTGCGTCCACTTCAGCAACCATTAAAGGAACATCAATTAAACTAATTAAATACTCTTCTCCAGCAGGTACGGGAATACCATTGGTTCCATAGGAATAATTTAAGAAGCCGACACTGATACCATTTGCTTCTATTATTCGGTTTGTATTATAATCTTCCCAAGATTCATAACTACCTACATACATCATATCCTCTTCTTGCAAGTTCTGAAGTGAATAGTGTGCCCCTTCACTGAACCAGTCAAGGGTATGATTTGTGGCATTACTTACGATATCAATACCAATTCTCTTCAGTGCAGTAATAATCTCACTCGGTGCATTAAACTGCGGATACCCTGACATTGGTAACTGCGGTGAAGCAGCAATCACTTCTAAATTAGCCATTGAAATATCAGCATATTCCAAATAAGGTTGAATATGAGCTAACATCGGCATAAAGTCATAGGCTGCCTCTTCATCAAAAAGGTCAGGTTCAAAACCTTCTTCAAGCATATTCGCCACAGTATCTTGATAGATTGGTGAGTAAGTGTCAGCTAAATAACTGACCCGGTCATGAATTAACACATCTCCGACTGATCTTAAGGTTAGCTCCCCTTCTTGTGATGGAAGTGTTTCTTTACCTTCTTTCATTGGTAAGTCTTCAAATAAAAACTCTTGCTCAATCGGTTCAACCGGCTCTTCCTCTATCTCTTCTTGAACACTTGCATTAATAACAGAAGATTGGCTAGCCATTTGAGTCGCTTCATTAGAAGTAGAATCTGCTTGTGTTGAATTAAAATAATTATAAATAAATAAGCCAACGATTGTCAGAATAAGTAAGCTTCCAATGATCGCTAACCACGTTTTTGTTTTTTTAGACATTCATTCTCTCCTTATTCGAATTTTTATTCTAAGTTGCCTGTTGAGATTTCTTCCACGCTTAAATCCTCCGCCACTGTGACTGTAATATGTTTACCCAACGGATCTTGCCAGATGAATGAGTGGCTATTCTCTTGAAGATTCTGAACATAAGTCCAGTTATCACCAACCACATCGATAACATCTTGAATATTCAGCTTATCACTTTGCTTTAATTCATCAATCTCAGCTTGTGTCACTGTTAAATTAGCACGACCATAATTAGCTTGGCCAACTTCTAATTGAATTAAATCTTTAGAAGCCCAGTCATATGTCATACTATACGTCCCAGTAATATAAGACATTTCATCTTGAATAAATTCAAAATAATAATCCTTATAATTTTCATCCACTTCTGAAAAACTTGGTAAAGCATCAGGATGATTGATTACTTCTTGAACTTTTTCTAAATCAGATTGTGAATCAGTTGTTTGTAATCTTTCAAACGTCGGATACAAATTACCATATAAGTAGTTCACTTGATTATTTTCATTCATTGAAACTGTAAGTTTAAAGGTATCTAGGGCTACCCACATATCATATTTGAGTGAATCTTCTTCATAGGTATACTCATCCCCAAATAACTCTATGACTTCATCAATGCCGATAATGCCATTAATATTATTACCTGAATCGATTACTTCAGTTACTTTGTCTAAGACATCTTTTATTTTGTTATAGATACTTTCTTTTGTTTCATCACTGAATTCGCCTTCGAGTATTTGTGTTGCCAAATCAGGGGAAACAGATGGACTTTCGCTTTGTTCTTCTGCATGAACCGTTTGGACGACAAGTAAATTTAATAATCCAAGTACTAATAAACGCTTCTTCATGACGTATTCTCCTTATCTTTTTGCCTTTCTTGTTGTGTTTTATAATTAATAGTTTACACTAACTAACAATACAATACGAATTTAATCCGGTGAATTCATATTGAACAAAAAAGACCTTAATGAGAATTAAATCTCATCAAGGTCAATGACTCGTTATCTAATTAGTTAAAGTCAGCTAACGGATCTTGTGCTTGTGAACCTGAACCTTGTAATTCAGTTGGTTCCATGGCTGATTTTGGTACTCCGAAGAAGTATGTAACGACAAAGCCACCAATATAAGCTGCAATTAAACCAATGACATATTGTAACCACTTATTATTAGCAATTAGTGGAATTAAAGCAACTCCACTTGGTCCAATCGCTGTTGCTCCAACACTTCCAAAGAAACCAATCACGGCACCACCAATACCTCCACCGATACAGGCTGTAATAAATGTTCTACCTAATGGTAAAGTGACAGCATAGATGAGTGGTTCACCGATTCCTAAGATACCAACAGGTAAAGCACCTTTAATCATATTTGTTAATTGTTTGTTCTCACGTGCTTTCATCCAAACAGCAATAGCTGCTCCTACTTGTCCTGCACCTGCCATCGCAAGAATAGGTAATAGGTTTGTCTGTCCCGTTGAGCTGATCATTTCAATATGAATAGGCGTTAAGACTTGATGTAAACCAAACATAACGAGTGGTAGGAAGAATGCACCTAATATAAAGCCTGAGAAGGCTCCACCAATATCTAGAACCCAATTTATGGATCCAACTAACGAGGATGAAATGACCCCGGCAACTGGCATGATGACAAAGATTGTTAATAAACCAACTACAAGTAATGCAATTGTTGGTGTAAAGATGATATCTAATGCATCCGGAATCACTTTTCTTACTGCTTTTTCAACATAAGATAAGATGAATACCGCAAAAATTACTCCGATTATCCCACCTTGACCTGCTAATAATGGCTCACCTGTAAAGATATTCATTAATGGGTTTTCTGGATTCATTCCTGATAAGTAAATGATTCCGGCAATAACTCCCCCTAAACCTTGAGTTGCGCCAAATACTTTGGCAGCGTTAATACCTACATAAATATTTAAGTAGCCGAATAAACCATTTTTAATAATATTTAGTATATCAACTGCATGACCCCAAGTGGCTGCATCGAGTTGACCAGCGGTAATCATGTTCTGGAAGATGGATGCAATCCCCCCAATAATACCGGCACCAACGAAGGCTGGTATTAACGGAACAAAGATACTAGCTATAGAGCGAGTAATACGTTTAAAGGCATTGTCATTTCCTTTTTTATATTTTTCTTTGTTCTCTTTTGTAATTTGTTCTGTACTTGCTCGTCCAGATGTTAATTCTGGGTCAAGGTTTTCATCGACAGCCGCACCTTTCACACTGCCTGACATACTCGCTAATTCAGTTGCTACTTTACTAGCTGTACCAGGTCCGACAACCACTTGTAAGTTATTCCCGTCTTGAACAACACCCATGACACCGTCAACTTTTTTCAATTCAACTTCATCGACGACACTTGGATCAACTAAATTAATCCGGACACGTGTCATACAATTATAAATATCAGTAGTGTTGTCTTTACCACCCATATGTTGGTATATCTCTTTAGCAATTAATTGTTCTTTTGTTGAATTCATTATTAGTCCCTCTCCTCTTTGATTGCTTCTTGTATAAATCCATCACTTTGAATCAATAAATCTATTGCACTATTCGAATCATTATTTGTTAATACCATAACAATGGCCACTTTAACGTTTTTATCTGCTTCGTGAAAAGCTTTTTCAGCCACTTCGTAGTCACATTCTGTTGCCTGCATAATAATTCGTTTGGACCGTTCTTCTAACTTTTCATTAGTTGGTTGTACGTCTATCATTAAGTTTTTGTACACTTTACCAATTTGTACCATTGAAACTGTTGATAACATATTTAAGATGAGCTTTTGAGCCGTTCCAGCTTTTAAACGTGTAGACCCGGTTAATACTTCTGCGCCTGCATCAACTTCAATCGCTACTTGGCTGTATTCACTGATTTCAGCGCCTTTGTTACAAGCAACCGATACCGTAGATGCCCCAACTTCTTGAGCATAAGCCAAACCACCTTTAACATAAGGTGTTCGACCACTTGCCGCAATTCCGACGACTGTATCTTTATCAGTTAATTTCAATTCTTTTAAATCATCTCGCCCAAACTCTGCAGAATCTTCCGCCCCTTCAACTGCTGATAACATGGCTTTTTCTCCACCCGCAATTAAACCAACGACCATCTCAGGCGGTGTACTAAAGGTTGGTACACATTCCGCTGCATCTAAGACCCCTAAGCGTCCGCTCGTCCCTGCTCCCATGTAAATTAAACGACCGTCTTGGTTAAAAGATTTTACGATTAATTTAATCGCTGCTTCTATTTGTGGTAAAACTTGTTCAATTGCTTCGGGTACACGGCGATCTTCCTGATTCATCAGTGCAATAGCTTCTTGAACGCTCATTTGGTCTAATGTCATCGAAGCTTCATTTCTCGTCTCTGTTGTTAGCTTGTCTAATTTCATCTATCTATCCTCTTTTCCATTGAATTTCAAACGGTTGTCCAGGTCTCATCGCCTCAAGTAAAAGATAATCACCCGATTGTATATAACCAATCACATTAACCCTTTCATCCGCTGGTAAATTCGTTTTGGTTATTTGAACTTCTCCTTCATATCGAAGATAATCGGAGTTATCAATCGTAATTGAACCTACCGGTCGTTCAGTCATCTGTTCCGGTTTAACAACGAAATCTCGTCTCGCCCTTGCTTCCTGACTACGAATGACATCGCGAGCTGCGTCCATTCTTTGAGTATGTCGCCCTTCAATATGTTTAAGTTGTTCGATAGTGTTGGAAGTCGCGACTGCTTCGAAATATAAGACTGTTTCATTTAAATATTTTTTCCACTGAATTTGACTATAAGTACTCATACCTGGGTCGCCAATATACACTTTATCAACGGAGGCTGTTTGCCTTAATTCAAGCGCACTCCCTAAAGACTGTTTGTAACGGTGGTCTTCTAAAGTTGGTAATCCTTCATATAAAGGTCCTCTCAAATCACTCTCTCCTGGTACAAAAGCCATGACCGAAATTCCTTGCTCTTTCAGCCACTTGTTCATATTAATAAACTCTACTTTATCTAAGCCCGTTTCAGGACGCGGATAATAATTATGCCAAGCCTCAATCGACGTGAAATCCACTTCTAACTCTTTTAAAATATTCAAATCTTCTGTGCTAATTGTACTCGCATTTAAAACAACATCTAGTTGCTCACTAATAAGTTTAATCTCTTCATGACTGACTCCATAATCGACTCGAATTCCAGTCACACCTAGTTCAATCAATGGAGTTAAATCTTTATAATAAATACCTAAGTTCTTTAAGGCGTCTCCAGAAACATCAACGACTAATTCCATTTCATAATCTTTTGCTACCGAACCTAATTGCCCTAATCGATCTAAATACAATTC
The DNA here is from genome assembly GCF_045528525.1 of Ruoffia sp. FAM 26255. Taxonomy (NCBI): domain Bacteria; kingdom Bacillati; phylum Bacillota; class Bacilli; order Lactobacillales; family Aerococcaceae; genus Ruoffia; species Ruoffia sp. FAM 26255. Next base: position 17,441 of record NZ_JBGQQX010000044.1, read on the forward strand.
AGAATCATCTTCAGGGATATGAATTGACGAGAAAATACCTTTAAAACCAATCTCATGCATGCGTCTTATGTACTGTTTAACTTCTTCTGTCACATCTTCATTTAAATATATTGAAATTCCATACATATCCTCACTCCATTGTAATCGTTTTCTAAACAAAGTATACAACTTATGAAATGAAATTTCAATACATATGTTGTGTTTTTATTCTGAATGAAATGAAATTACATTTCGATTGCATAAAGTTACTTTAGATAATTATTAACACGGACTTGAATATGATTTTATTAACATTAGAATCAAAGTTTAAAACTTTCTTATATGGAGGATATTAAGGAGTATATCGCAATTGGTGGGATGGGAATTAACGGATCGGCTGTTCTCACTTCTTATGCAAAAGAATTTAAAGGTGTGTTGTAAGATGAAACGCAACACTAAAAAAAGACATGAAGATTCGTTATACTTAAGTCACCACAACATAGTATAAGGAGAGAATCTTCATGTCACACACTCATTTTAACACAAAGAAATCTAA
>NZ_JBGQQX010000045.1:0-17751 GCF_045528525.1 Ruoffia sp. FAM 26255
TTCTTCTGTTACAACCCGAAGGAATAAAATTCCTAGAAAATCTTTAAACTATAAGACTCCGTTGGAAGTCTTTCTTGAGAATGTATCAGGGTTAGATTATTTCTAGCTTAATTTGACAAATGAAATAGTTAAAAGTTTCAATCTCGAATTCTTTTTCGGTTGCTTCAATAACGGCAACATCCATGAGGTTTTTTAAACCTGTTTGGTAATAACTGTTTAAAAATGCATGATGGAGAACGCGTTTATTCTCATTGCCGTCAATATCGAGATGATATTGTAGGACGATTTTATCTTGAGTAAGTGTTCCTGTTTTATCAGTACAAAGAACATCTATGGCTCCAAAATTCTGAATTGAGTTTAGGTTTCGAATGACTGTCCCTTTTTTTGCCATAGTACTTGCACCTTTGACTAAGTTAGAAGTGACAATCATGGGTAACATTTCTGGGGTGAGGCCAACCGCAACTGAAATTCCAAAAAGTAAAGCTTGTAACCAATCATCTTTTGTTAAGCCATTAATCAGAATGACAGTTGGAGCAAGGACCATCATGAAGCGAATAAGTAATTGAGATGTGCTTTCGATTCCTTTATCAAAGCTAGTTTTTACCGGTTCTTGATTGAGATCTTGAGCAATTTGTCCGAATAGAGTATTGTTTGCAGTTCGTACAACAATACCTTCAGCAGTTCCGCTCACAACTTCGCTTCCCATATATGCTAACGTGTCGTAGTTCGTTTCAGATTCGGATTCTGTAATAATCGTGTTCGCGAATTTTTCAACCGGGTAACTTTCTCCAGTCAGGGATGTTTGAGAGATGAATAAGTCTTTCGTCTGGATTAAACGAATATCTGACGGAATCATATCCCCGGCTGAAAGGTGTACAATGTCACCTAAGACAATATTTTCTGTTGGGATTTCTCTAAACGTTCCTTCGCGTTTCACCGTTGAAGTAACTTCAACTAATTGATTTAAAGCTTGAGCCGCACGGTTTGACCGAACAGATTGAATAAATGACATCATGCCACTAAGTAAAACAAGCAAAATGATAATGACCGCACTGGTCGCATCTTTCTCGCCTGGATTGACTAGAATATACTCAGTTAAAAATGAAATGCATGCCAGTACAATAAGTACGAGTGTAAAGGGAGAAGAGAACGCATCAATAAACACTTTCCATAATGGTTTATCTGCACCATAATTAATTTCGTTCTTTCCATCAATACTTTGAATATCTGCGGCTTCTTGATATGTAAAGCCCTCTTGTTTTATACCTAATTGTTTCATTAAATCTTGAATGCTTAGACTTGCTAAGTCAAAGTAATTTAATAATTTATTGTCTTTCATTGTTACTGCCTCCTTAATTAATATTAATGAGACTTCAAAAGTGTGAGACATCAGGAGATTATGACAGTCAACAAATAGGCACGACCTGATGCATCGACGATATTTATTTGAAATCTCTGTATCCTGGACGAGTCCATTTGTTTTCCCTCCTTTTTTTAATTAATCGTTGGAAATTCATAAGAAATAGAAAAAGCCCTCACTTATGCAAGCGAGGACACAAAAAAACGCACAAAAAAATTTATACGGATTCTTTGTGGAGTTTCAGCACTATACATCGTAAACAATTCGTGTTAGCTACATTATGAAAAGCCTTATTTCGACAATTCCTGTTATACCCATTGGCGTCTCTGGACGTTTTTGGGCAATAGCCTATGTATGTATAGGAGCCTCACCTAACAAATCTTATTAAATTTTCCAAACTCAATCATATCACGCAGGAAGAAAAAGTCAAATTTAATTTTAAAAAATAAGCATTCTATCTATTTTGTTAGACAGAATGCTTTTAAAATTTGTATTTTGTTTTAATCAGTACTGTGCTTCTTACGGAAAGCAGAGGGTGTACAGTGATTTGACTCTTTAAAGGTCTTTGAGAAATGAGATGGTGAGTGAAAACCAACCATATCAGAAATCTTAGAAATGGTAATGTTTGAAGTAGCGAGTAACTTCTCAGCTTCGGCTAAACGCACATGAATTAAGTAATCAATGGGTGATAGACCCGTTTTTTGCTTAAATAGACGAATTAAATAGTACTTGTTGATTCCAACGTGATTTGATAAATCATCCAATGAGATTTTTTGTGAATAATTTTTACGAATGTATTGTTGAATACGTTCGATTTCATCATTCTTCACTTGAACACTTGCATCTTTAATTGATAACTCACTATTCTTAAGTACGTGCACCATAATACATTCAAGTAATTTCTTAAGAATTAATTCTGTTCCACGGAAACGATGTGTATGTTCTAAGATAGCAAGATCTAAGTAACGTTTAATTGATTGTGATGTATCTTCAGTTACGAACATCTGGCTTTTTGAATCAATATCAAGGCTTGAAGTAAATAAAATGCCAGTCAAAGTGATTTTAATCCACTCAACTTTACGGATTGTTGTTAATTCCAATGTTGTTTCAGGATTAAGTAAAATCATGTCGCGTTTCTTAACTTGACCTTCTCGATCATTTACATTGAAATCTGCCGCACCTTTAACGATGTATAATAATGTTAAATTGTTTTCTGAAAAAACAGTAATAGATTTACCTGTTGTTGGAATACTTTCAGTTTCGATTGACTGTAATTTAATTGAAGACGAATTAATATTTGATATATACATAAACCTAACCTCCTTTTTTCAAAAATTGAGTAATCATTTTTATAAATACATTATATTACACATAATGAATAATATAAATGTTTTTTACTAAATTCTTACGATTTTTTTATCAGCATCTTGCTAATGACTACGAAAACATACTCAAGTCTTGACTCACAAACAATATTAACATGCTAACTTCAACAAATAAAATAAAATATATATATTTTGTAAAAGTATTATTTTGTTTTTAAATTTCGTGGGGAATACCCAAAAAATTCCTTGAATTTTGTAGAAAAATGGTTTGATGATTTATAACCACATTCTTTTGCGATGTCTTGTATTGATTTGTGCGTATTTTCTAACAAAAAGTGTGAATGATTCATCCGACAGCGAATGATATATTGATGGGGCGTCAAGCCCAATTCATCATGAAAAACAGTAATAAAATAATCTGAACTTAATTGTGTTTGCGCTGCAACATCCTTGACAGAGATTTTTTTGTGAAAATTATGTTCGATAAAATACTGGGCTTGGCGAACATTTTCGCTGATATGGAAGTGTTCAGGGCCATCATACGTTTGAGTCGTGTTAATATTGTCATAAATCATAACTAAATTGAAAATATGTTCCATTATAGCATTAAAATGTCTCGAAGGGGAATTAATTTCATTTAACAAGAGTGTTACAACATGTTTTAGACTATTATTATCTATATTGACTATCTTAAATTGGTCAAGATTTCTCTCATCCTGCTCCCGTTGGTTCACTGTGTATTCAATTATGTGTAGATCTAATGGGAAATGTTCGTTAGATGATAGGTTAAAGGGGATGAGTTTAGGGATAAGTATGCAAAAAGGACCTTCAAAACTGAAGGTCTCATATTTTGTTGTTAATTCTCCTGCTCCTTGCGTAACATATAGAAAAGTATAAGTTGCAAAGCCTGGGTAATTCACTGAGTTACCCGCTGCAACGGTATCTGAATGAATACGAAAAGGATAATAGAGAGAATCTGAACGATTTATTCGGTTATGTAGGTTTTTGTTCATCATCTTTATAAGAAAAAATTAGCCAATAACTTCGTAGTCACTTGGATCTAACTGGCTTGCTGCAGCTTTATCTAACAAGATGACAGTATTTGAGTGGTTTTTTAAGACACTTGCTGGAACATCAGGAGTAACTTCACCATGGACAGTCTCTTTAATTGCTTTTGCTTTGTTTTCTCCGAAAGCCATCAATATAATTTGTTTGGATTCTAAGATAGAACCAATCCCCATTGAGAAAGCTTTTTTAGGAACATCTGCTTCGGATTCGAAGTTACGTTTGTTTGCTTGGATTGTTTCATCAGTTAAATCAACTAAACGCGTTTTTGAATCGAAGGGACTACCAGGCTCGTTGAAACCAATGTGTCCGTTTGAACCGATACCTAAAATTTGTAAATCAACTGGGTTCTCGCTTAAAATTGTGTTGTAATCTTCAATTTCTTTCTCAACATCTGTTGCTGTTCCATTAGGAATATGCGTTTGTGCAAATGGTTTTGCATCAAATAAATGTTTTTTCATGAAGTAAGCATAGCTTTGATCGTTATCAGCCGGTAAACCGTAATATTCATCTAAGTTTACTGCTTTAGCGTCAGTAAAGTCTAAATCAGAGTCACGGATAATTGAGTATAATTCCTCAGGCGTCGACCCTGTAGCTAGACCAAATGTGTTTGCGCCAGATTCTAAAGCTTTTGCCACTAAATCGTAAGCGTATTGTGATGCTTCTAGGGATGTTTCAAATACAAAAATATTCATGTATATCCTCCTTGTTAATTATATAATTTATTTTACTTTATAACTTCTATATTATGCAAGTTTTTATTTGTATTTTACAGTAATATGACAGAATAGTTTCTATTTATATTAAATTTATTATGATATGGCTACAAATGTATGTTAATCGACTTCTTTAGTAAATATTATGATATATTTATTTTAAGGAAAAATTAAACTAAAGGAGGCTCTTATGAATTGTAATAAGCGTAAGCAAAATTTCTTCTTGGGCTTAGTTGTTTTGTTGCTTTTAATTTTTATAAGTAGCCAAACACCTCTCGTTCAAGTAGCAGCCATTGATAACTCTTCAAACGAAGGAAGTTATTTAGAAGATGGTCGTGATGATTTTGAACAACCCATTGCAGATGGTGAAGAAGGGGAGTTACCACCTCCACCAGATCCACCTGAAAATATTGAATCTGAACCTGAAGAATCGAGCAGTGATGAATCAGAAACACCGCCAGAGTCATCAAATCCAGGTTCAAGCCAAGAAACAGGTTCAAGCCAAGAAAGCGGAGAAGAAGTGGAATCCTCTTCACAATCAAGTGAAGTAGATAATAGCTCAAGCAGTCGACCAGAATCCTCAACGATAGAAACACCTGGAGATATGGATTCTTCTGAAAGTGTGGATGAAACACCTGAAGGCGACGAATCAACTCAAGGAAACGAAGCAAACACGTCACCATTTGGGACAGTTATGGCTTCAAACAGTAATAACTCAAATTTATCATTTCGTCAATTTGCTAATATAATGGTGGAATTTGGGAGAAGACAAAGATATTCTATACCGATGATTTCCAAAGCTTTAATTAGTGCGGATTTTGTTCCGGTGTATTGGTCAAGTTCATTCATGCCATTGTCTTATATCTATGAGTTAATTTTTTTCGGATTACAAATTTAAATTATATCTAGAAGAATGTAAACATACGCTGTTTGCATTCTTTTTTTGCATACAAATATGATACAATTAATGGGAATTTAACAACTTTTAGGAGGACTTTCAATTGATTAAAGCAATTATTTTAGATAAAGATGGAACATTAATAGAATTAGGAAGGACTTGGGACCAACCAAGTGTCGATGTGACTAACTTATTATTAGATAAAACCGATTTGAATGATGAAGACAAAGAAGCATTCAGAAAGCATATGGGTGTGGAAGGTGATATAGTTGTGGCTAATTCAATTTATGCTGCGGGCAGTATCATTGACCAAGCTAGAGAATTTAGTAAGATTTTGGATATGCCGGTCTCTGAAATTGAAGAAATCTTAGAAGATACTTATTTAGACTATGTCAAAGGTCACGGTGAGCATGTATTGGTAATGGACGGCGCAATGAATGCACTGGAAGCCCTCAAAGATGATTATATTTTAGCTGTTGTTACCAATGATAATCGCCGGATTGCTGAGGAAACGTTAAAGTTAGCAAACATTGATCAATACTTTGAATTTGTTGGCGGTGCCGATGACTTTGGACCAAAGCCAAACCCAACTGCTCTTCACGAAATTGCCAGACGATATGATATTCGTTTAGATGAGATGATTTATGTCGGCGACTCAACGGTTGATATGGAGTATGGAAAGCATACACATGCATCGATTGGTTTAGCTACTGAAGAAAGTCACCGTGAGCATCTTAAAGAAGCGGATTATATTATTAGCCACTTTGATGAATTGCTAGATACGTTAGATATTATTAATGCAGCTCAGTAAAAGACATTTAGAAAGGAATTAAGTAAATGAACAATAAAAAAAGTCTTAGCCTCCTTGTGTTGGCGCTTTTATTCGGGTTATCTTCACCTGTCATAACAACTTTTGCAGAAAATATCTCTCCCATCGAATCAGTTGAGTGGGGGAAAGAGTCTACATCGGAAGGCCCATCTGAAGAAGAAAGTCAAGAAAGTTCTGAAGAATCGGTAGAGGAGACTTCAGAAGAGGCAACAGAGGATGCATCAACTGAAGAGAGTCCGGAAGTTGAAAGTATTGTAGAAACTGAGGAAGTACCAATGGAATCAGCTTTGGATACTTCTTCACCGCTTGCCTTTTTAGAAGGCGTGAGTCAGTTAGATCAACGTTCAGTTGAATATGCAAGTTTTGTTGTTGTCGGTGAGGAAATGGATTTAATCTCTCAAAACTCATTGAAAGACGGGGATAAATATTATACCGCTCAATTAAGACCTCCTTATTTACCGAATGCCATCTTCTCAAGAAGTGACCGTGAGTCCATTCAAGAAGCACATATTTCAGTGGATGATTTAATTCAATATGCTGCCGATGCTTTGAATACACAGCCTCAAATTTATGCTGGGACGGTCGTGGAAGATTTTTATGTCTTCACTCAAGAAAACTATGACGAACTTCAAGGGAAAGTTGTGCAATTGGATTCGACTGAAGGTGGTTTAAATAGTGCCAATTTAGAAATGTTTCGAGTGGAAGATTTCTTAACAGAAGTTGCGATCGAGTGGTTGGGTCATGAAGAAGTCATCAATGCGTTTGAAGCGAACGAGATGGGCGAGCAAGTCATGATTGCGGGTGACATTGGAGCACTTTACAATGAAATTGCGCAAGCGAAACAGGAAGAATACCCAGAGTTATCTGAGTTCTTCGATCGAGCGACAACGGCGATTGAAGGGACGATGAACGTCGACTACGAGAACGGTGTGTTCGGCATGGGACTTGTTGCGATGAATGATGAGGAGCAAATGACGGGTATTGAATTATACTTACTTGAAAGTGCGGGGACGATCATTGATTTCACAGATGAGATCGTTTATTCCTATGAAGAGTTCGCTGAATTTGTAGGCTTTGATGTTATTCAAGAAATCAATAAACTAGAAGCAACACTCACACCAGATATGTTCGAGACAACAGAAGAATAGAGGTAAGTTATGCAAGGTGTATGGAAAGAATTAAAGAGACCATGGTCCGATCAAGTAAAAGGGAGTTGGTGGAAAGCCCCGCTTTTGATTGCTGCCTACTTTTATGTACGGGTCTTAGCTGAGACATGGGTCATTCGGAGAGGTGCGCTAAATGCTGAAGTTGAATTAACTGTTGAAACTTTGACAGAAGGTAATTTACTTAATTTAATGACGCATGCACCGATGGAGTATTTTCTACAGACGCTTGGTCTAACAGTTTTAATCATTGTGACAGGCAAGCTTTTAGGCTTTAAATTTTTTGATTTTAAAACTTTTACTTGGCAAAATATTGCCACAGCATTGAAAATATATGTATTCATTTATTTACTTCAAGTGCTACTTAATATGATTATTATGTTTGCGGCACCGGATTATGTTCAACCAGGGAACCAAACGGCGGTCGAGTCCTTAGTTCAAAATATGAACCCAATTTTAATGTTTATTAATATCGTTATTTTAACGCCGATTACTGAGGAGTATATCTTAAGAGGACTAATCATGAAGTATACATTCTCTTTAATGCCAATCATTGGGGCATTTGTGGCTGCAGTCATCTTTACGATGTTACATGGTCCAGCTAACTGGATTGATTTCATGGTGTACTTTGTATTATCTGCAGGGTTTACCTTTGTTTATTTATATACGAGACGCCTTGAATATTCAATTCTTTTACATATCATTCAAAACTTCATTGGATTTATGTCAATACAAATGCTATAATTCTATGGTGATAACCAAATTATAATATTTGTAAAATGAGAGGTGACAATATGTCTCAATATGAATGCCTAAATGACGAAGCCATAGATTTGGAAATGGCTAACGTTAAAAATATAATTGACACTAATATAGTAGAAGGTAAAGCTGATATATTTAAAGTATTAGGTGATTTAAATCGAATTAAAATCGTAGAACTCCTAGCGCACTATAAGCAATTATGCGTGTATGAAATTTCACGATTTATCGATGCGTCAGTCGCAACGACGTCTCATCACTTAATTACATTACGTAACAGTGGTGTGATAACGTCAGAAAAACACGGTAAACGTGTTGTTTATGCCTTAGAAAATGAAGATGTGATGTCTTTACTAGATGTAGCGAAAGATATTTCGATGATGACTGAAAAAGTTTAATAGGAAAATTATAAAAGACCGCAAAGAAAGTACTCTCGGTAACCGCAGGTGAGAAAACTTTAATTTGTGGTCTTTTTTGTATAGAATGGTAGAAGTATTATTAAGGAGTGTGAATTATGACAAACGAAGAAAAATTTAACAGTGATCGATTTGAACAGCCAGGACCAAGTTATCAAGCTGTTACAACGGAAATAACAGAAGACAATGAACAACGTATAATTTTAACAGATGTTGTTTCTGAACAACCTGAAAAGAAAGAGAAGTTTATTCCAGAATTTCAAGCAGAGTTAAAAACAAGAATTGTTGAAATGCCTGATGCGATCTATAAAGCATCTGGAGTGAAAATATTAGGAAAACGGATTAAATCACTTTTATTTACAACGGATGTAGCGATTATCAAAAACAGTAATGCTCAATCTGTGATTGCTGTCTATCCATTTACACCACAATTAACAATTATGCAATCGATCGTCGATGTTTCTTCAGTGCCTGTATTCCTTGGAGTGGGTGGCGGAACGACAACGGGTCAACGAAGTGTAGACCTTGCCTTTCAAGCTGAACAAATGGGAGCTTACGGTGTCATTGTCAATGCACCGATGAAGAAAGAAGTGATTACAGAAATTAATAAATGCATCGATGTACCAGTGATTGCAACGATTGCAAGTGATAAAGATGATTATATTACGAAGCTAAACGCTGGAGCAGATATGCTAAACGTATCGGCAGGAGCCAATACAGCAGCCTTAGTTAAACAAATCCGTGATGAAGTTGGACCAATGGTGCCAATCATAGCGACCGGAGGGCCAACTGAGGAATCAATTGAAGAAACGATCGAAGCGGGTGCGAATGCTATTACCTTTACACCACCGACAAGTGCTGAAATATTTGCAGAAGTCATGGTTAATTATCGTTCGCAGTCTAACTAAATTACAAATCAGAATTATTACATTGAGCAAGGGGTTGAGAATCACTCAACCTTTTGGCTCTTTTTTCATAGGCATTCTTATGAGTTTTCTAAGATGTGTAACAGAAATTGTGAAAACTTTTTGCGATCACCATCTGTAAAAGCTTTAGGTCCTTTAGTACGTATACCACTTTGTCTTTCCAAAGCACTAAAGTGTCGGCGATGTAAAAGCAGATCGATATTTTCTTGGGTATATTCGTAACTATTGTGGTGAATGACGCGACATTTCTTAGGCAGTAATAATGAGGCAAGACCGTAATCTTGAGTCACGATGATGTCTCTCGGTTGAGCAAGTTGAACGATTTTAAAGTCAGCGCGGTCTGTACCGGTCTCAACATAGATGACTTTGACAAAGTCTGGATAAGTGTCGAAGGTATAATGAGATATACTAGAGACAATGACAACTTCGAGATGAAATTTTTCAGCTAGTTGGATGACTTCGTTTTTAATAGGACTAGCATCTGCATCGATGAGTATTTTCATAATGGAACTCCTTTCTTAAGTTTAGAGTTGAATTTCATATGAGTATTATGATAAATCAGGGACAAAAAGTCAAAAAAACAAAATAATACTATAGATTAATAGTCTTATGAGAAAATATTTACTATAATAAATAGTAGTTAAAAATAAGTATTATGGAGGGGATGCAAAGAATGAAACCAGAGAAAAAGTCAACGCTAGAACGCGTGGGTGTTCTTGCAGTGGCATTTATTGTTCAGATTGTGTGGTTTGTCATCATTATGAACAATATTGTTGCTTATTCAGCTTATATTCAGTTTGCTTTCACTTTTGCATCAATTATCATGGTTTTGTATCTAGTGAATAAAGATGAGAGTCCAGCATATCGAATGAGTTGGATCATTGCCATTACATTATTCCCCTTATTTGGTGGGATACTGTATTTAATGATAGGTAACAAGCGACCAATAATTTGGATGCGTCGAAGCGTGGATTTATTGCAAAAGCTGCATTCAAAAGAAATGACATCGGTTCCATCAGCGCAAGAATATTTAGAGAAGAAAGATAAAAGACTTTCTGCTTTAAGTCAATATATAAGCAATTATGCGCATATGCCGGTGTATACAAATACTGATGCAAAGTATTTTCCGAATGGAGAATCGATGATGTCATCATTAATATATGACTTGAAACAAGCAAAGAGTACAATTTTTATTGAGTTTTTCATCGTAGAAACAGGCGTAATGTTTGATTCGATTTTTGAAGTATTAAAGGAAAAGGCCAAAGAAGGTGTCGATGTTCGGTTCTTATATGATGATTTTGGATCTATTACACGTCTACCTAAAGATTTTGATGAGCAACTTGAAGAGTTAGGTATTAAAGCCTTAAAGTTTAATCCGGTAAAGCCATTAATTTCAATGGTCTATAATACTCGTGACCATCGAAAGTTTGTCATTATTGATAGTGAGATTGGTTATACAGGTGGTTTAAATATTGCGGATGAATATATTAATATGAAGGAACGATTTGGTTATTGGAAAGATAATATGGTTCGAATTCAAGGGCCAGCAACATGGAATTTAACGAATTTATTCTTAAATATGTGGAATTCTTTTTATTATACGGACGAATCCTATGAGCCATTTCGCATTGATCATATTATGAATGAAACACGCGAATTACAAGAAGATGAAACAGCGATGGATGAGATGGGCTTTGTTCAGCCTTTTGGAGATACACCTTTGGATGTTGAACCCGTAGGGGAGAATGTCTACCGTGAAATTTTAAATAATGCCCAAGATTATGTGTATATTTATACACCGTATCTCGTGATTTCATATGAATTACAAACAGCGATGCAATTAGCCGCTAAGCGCGGGGTGGATGTTCGTTTAATGACACCCGGCATTCCGGACAAAAAGATGGTATTTAGGCTGACACGTTCATATTATAGACCGTTAATGAAAGCTGGGATTAAAATTTATGAATATACACCCGGCTTCTTGCATGCAAAAACGTTTGTTTCAGATGATAAAGTAGCGACCGTCGGTACGATTAATTTAGATTATCGGTCACTTTATTTGCACTTTGAAACGAGCACGATGTTTTATTATCATCCAGTGATTGAAGATATTAGTAAAGATTTTCTAGAATCTCAAGCGAAATCTAGACGTATCCAGTTACAAGATATTAAAGTGGGTCTCATTGGTAGTGTTTGGGACGCAGTTCTTCGACTTATAGCACCATTTGTTTAAAAAAACCAAAAAAATGGAGGAGCAATTATGAAATGGGAAGATTTACGTCGTAGTAAAAATGTTCAAGATCGTCGCGGTCAATCAGGTGGTTTAGGTCGTAACCGAGGGGGCTCACGCTCATCGATGGGCGGGGGGTTATTAAATCTGTTGTTTCTTATACCCGGTAAAGGTAAGTGGATTGTCCTCGCCGTCATTCTTTTCTCCGTCTTAGGCGGGGGCACATTAGGTGGCTTTGGTGATTTACTTGGCGGTAACAATATGAACCAACCAACAAATGAAATTCAAGTGAATAATGAAGCGCAACAAAGTGAGACAGGCGTTACTGATGATGAGTTTAACTTTGTCTCTTCTGTATTAGCTAGTACAGAAGATTTTTGGAATGAGTCATTTTCTACTGAGAATATGACTTATGACGAGCCAGGTATGGTAATATATGAAGGTGGGACTGCAACGTCTGGTTGTGGTTTTGGAAGTTCTCAAGCAGGTCCGTTCTATTGCCCTGCCGATGCGAATGTCTATATTGATTTATCTTTCTGGCGTGATTTATCGCAACAATATGGGGCGCCAGGAGATTTTGCGATGGCCTATGTTGTTGCTCATGAGGTAGGTCATCATATCCAAAATGAAATAGGTGTGATGGATGAATATAACGAACTGAGAAGAAGATTGTCAGAGACAGAAGCGAATGAACTAAATGTGCGTTTAGAATTACAAGCGGATTACTTTGCCGGAGCTTGGGCTAAATATGCTCAAGAAGAAGGCTTGTTAGAATCCGGAGATATTAATGAAGCCTTACAAGCAGCATTTGCGGTTGGAGACGATACGATTCAAGAACGGGCAACCGGTCGGGTTGTACCAGATAGTTTCACTCACGGATCAGCAGAGCAACGTCAAGCTTGGTTTATGCGCGGCTTTGAATATGGAGATTTTGAACACGGAGATACATTTAATACGTATTTGGAGAATGAATAAAAAGTAAAAAATGAAGGTAGGTCTACTTGTTGTAATGAAATTTATATCAGAGTTTATCAAATCAGATGTTGGAAAAATATTATTATCGGTACTTGGGATGTTTTTAGTATTGGGTGTTTTATATAGTGCTTTCTATCCGTCAGAAGAAGAGAGATTACAAGCAGCCCAAGAAGATATTAGTATCTTGTTTGAGGATCAAAATAATCAAGTATTAAGATCCGATGTCACCCAAGAGGAGATTCAGCAAGCAGAAATATCTGCCAATAAGCTACCTTCAGACTCAAGAGAAGAATTAAATAATACAGTTGACGAAGCTCAAGCGCAGTTTGAAGTCTTAGAAGCCTTATCACCGGTATTCGCAGGGAATCCTTTAATGGATGAAGTCCCTTTAGTTAGAGAAGGAGTTACGCCTGATTTAATTGCTCAAACTCAAAGTGCTTTACCAGATGAAGAGAATGAATATGTGGCTAAAGGCAATGATTTATTAAATCAAGCCCCTGGAAAATTACAAGAGATGGATGCATTAAGAAGTGAGCTGGAGAATTTTACAAGTATTGAAACAGTGACTCGTAGTAACTTATATGAAGTTGTTCAGTTAGCTAATGAGTTAACCGATAAAGCAGGTCACTTTACGGATCAGCCGTATATGGCGCAAACTTATGAGTCATATCATCTATCAATGGATAATTTAGTCGCGGCGATTATAAACGGGCATAGTTACGGAAATTATGAGCAGCCAACCTTGGATGCGATTTTCGCAAACCCAGTACTGAGTGAACGACTAAAAGGAACACCACTCAATCCGTCGCCTCAAATTGCTTTAACTTTCGATGATGGACCAAATATGGAATATACCCCGCAAATCTTAGAGATACTTGCAGAAAATGGTGTGAAAGCAACATTCTTCGTCTATGGGGCTTATGTTGATGATCATCCTGAGATGGCAAGACGCATAGTTGAAGAAGGACATATCATTGCGAACCATAGTTATTCACATCCTGATTTCAGCCAGATTTCGGATGAAGAAGTAATTCAGGAAATCGAATGGACGCAAGAATCAATTGTGGATGCAACGGGCGTTGCACCAACCTTATACCGAATGCCATTTGGTGCGGGAGGTCCTCGGGTTGTTCGTCTACTTTCAGATATGACGTCAATTATTTGGAATGTGGATTCCTTAGACTGGGAACTTCAAGATGCGGAGTTAATTTATCAGAATGTGATGGCGAATTTATCGAATGATATGCTCGTTCTAATGCATGATACTGCGCAATATACCGTTGATGCTGTGGCGCGCTTCGTCCCTGAATTAATTGAACAAGGGTATGAATTCGTGACACCGATGGAATTAGATTTCCAACACCGTTTCTTTGCGGAATAATTTATAAAATAATCTAAATGCAGCCGTTGTGAAAATGCAACGGCTGCATTGATATAATAGACGAAAGCCCTTTAATAATCTATAATATTAAAGAGAAGATAAGTGAGAGGAGTGACAAGATGAAAGAACGAGACGTTCAAAAAGAACCATTAGACCAAATAACCATTCAAGAGGATGAGTCTGTAAAAGTCTTTGAAGGGTTAAAAAATTCAGCTATTATGAGTAATCCGCAATTATTAGATATACTTGATTTAAATGCTGAGCAACTAACTTATTATTTAGAAGATACGATCTTAGATAATCCTTTTATCGATTTAGAGTATAGTATTGAACAACAAATCCCTGCTTTTAAGCGTTTTGAAGGTACGAAACAAGCCGAAGAATTAAAAGAGAGTACCCAAAGTTTAGATACGTATTTGTTTGAGCAAATATTATTATATCGCCATACTGATATCCGTGATGCAATGGTTAAATCGATAGAATACTTAGATGAAAGAGGCTATTTACCATATACAGTAGAAGAATTAGCTAAGAAAATTGATATGCCAGTGATCGTTACATTAGATGCGGTGACATTAATTAAGCAATTGGAACCTGCTGGTATCGGGGCTTATGATTTAAAAGAGTCGATGATGATACAAACGGAACAGGACTTACATGCACCAAATGTTGCATACTATTTATTAGAAGTGTTTTTCGAAGAGTTACGTGATAAAGATTACGCTGAGATTCAAGATCAGACGCAAATTTCTTATGAAGAGATTATGGAAAGTGTAAATTACTTCCATACATTGCGCACCAACCCAGCTGCTTTATTTAATCAAGTCGACAAGATTAACTTGATTCCGGATGTAACTGTTACGCCAGTCGGCGACGGCTTACAAATACGCTATAATCGTCAATACTATCCAAAAATTTCTTTTAACCAGACTTATTTTGATGAGATGGCAGCGAAAAAAGATGAAGAGTTAAATAATTATATTGAGCCGCATGAAGAAGGCTACCAACGCCTAGCAGATAACTTGCGTATCCGCGAACAACTAATTTTAGAAGTGGTCATGTGTATGGTTAAAGCCCACAAACGTTATTTCTTAGGGAAAGATGAATATAAGGCAACGTTATCGATGAAGGATATTGCGAAAGAAACCCGCTTACCTGAGCCGATTGTGTACCATATTGCATCAAATAAGAATATCGAATTTAACAAGCAAGTTTCAGCTTTTACAGACTTTATTAATACATCTCGTTCACTAACACGTGATGGACTGTCTGCAAATTATATTAAAGATACGATTAGCCAAATTATTGATGATTCTGATCGAGAGCCCACGGATGAAGAAATCGTAAGCATCTTACTCGAAGATAAGATTATAGTAGGCCAACAAATTGTTAAAAATTACCGTAAAAGTTTAGGTAAATAAACAAAAGCCCGTCACCTTTTTACAGTGTGACGGGCTTTTACTATGTCATAAATTATTATTCAGAATCTGAAGAAGTTTCGCCTTCAGAATCTGCGAGCGAGAAGATACTCGTTGTACTATTATTTAAATGATACGGAGTTAAAGTATCAGCCTCTTCATCGTAATGAGCTAAAAGTACTAAACGGTTTTCTAATTGACTGAGAGCTTCATTTAAGACTAAAATATCATGTTCCTCAATTAAATCCTCAGCTTCTTCATAAGGCATACCAATGACGATACGCGCGATATAATTTGTTTTGCTGCCTAATTCAAGTGAAATTTGGTCCGCAGTAATATTAAGGGGCTCGTAAACTTCATTTTCACTGAAAGTTTCTTGAAGCGTTTCAATCGTTTCAGGGTCAATCTTGTCATAATTCATTTCTTTTTCGTCTTCTGGCATTGCTTCTGTGTAGAATTCATCGATGGCTACACGTAAGTCGCTAATGGGAATTGAATCTGGTAATGTTGTCGCAGGATAGCGATCTTGTCCAATAACTGTTTCATTAAAGACATTGTCAAAGGTATCATTCGCTGGCGTTGATTCAGTTGACTCTTGAGCAACTTCCTCGCTGTGACTTTCTGTTTGAGTTGCTTGATTTGGAGATGTGACACTTTCAGGTTCACTTGTAAAGTAACTACACCCACTTAAGGTGAAAATTAGAGTGAGTAGAAAAATTTTTTTCATATATATTTCCTTTCGACATTGAGATTCTTGTAAAATTGTATAAGCATTGTAACATGAATCTATAACAGTAGGATAACAAGTATATTGCAATACACGTCAAATATAAAGTAAATAAAAAACTATGAGACAATTCAAATATTTCTCTCATTGAATTGTAGCTTTTTTAATCAATAAGTTGTAGTATATGACTATGATTTTATTATTGGAAGGATGAGAGTTTTGGCTAAGATAACACCAGAAACGATTAATTGGGGCGAGTTAGGCTTCGGATATATTGATACGGGAAAAAAATTCCGTGCATATTATAAAGATGGCGAGTGGTCTGAAGGACGTATTGAAACAGAAAAGAATGTCTTCATCTCTGAAGCATCAACAGCACTTCATTACGGACAACAAGCCTTTGAAGGAATGAAAGCTTACCGCACTAAAACAGGCGAAATTCAATTATTCCGTCCAGAATTAAATGCACAACGTTTAATAGATTCAGCTGAAAAATTACTAATGCCAGCGTATCCAGAAGAAGATTTTATTAACGCAATTCATGAAGTTGTACGTGCCAATGAAGAGTGGGTCCCTCCTTATGAAAGTGGAGCGACTTTATATATTCGTCCATTATTAATTGGAATCGGCGATACAGTTGGGGTTCAACCTGCAAAAGAATATTTATTCACTGTTTTTGTGACGCCTGTGGGACCGTATTTTAAAGGTGGAATGGCGCCGTCTAAATTCTTAGTGAGTGATTTTGACCGTGCGGCACCAAGAGGAACGGGAGCACAAAAAGTTGGTGGAAACTATGCAAGTAGTTACTTACCAGGAAAACTTGCGAAGGACCAAGGGTATAGTGACGCGATTTATTTAGATCCAGCGACTCATACGAAGATTGAAGAAGTTGGTTCTGCGAATTTCTTCGGTATTACAAAAGATAATAAATTTGTCACACCTAAATCGCCATCGATTCTACCAAGTATTACGAAACGTTCGTTAATTTGGTTAGCAGAAAACCGTTTAGACTTAGAAGTTGTCGAAGGCGATGTTTATGTGGATGAATTAGACCAGTTCAGTGAAACGGGAGCTATGGGTACAGCTGCGGTCATTGCGCCAATCAGTTCAATTACGCATGGTGATAAAGAGTATACTTATACAGACGGTGTTAAAGTAGGGGAAATTACCCAACAACTTTATGCTGAATTAGTAGGAATTCAAAAGGGTGACGTTGAAGCACCTGAAGGCTGGGTTCAAACCGTCGATGTAACTAAATAAGTTTATTAAAGCTGCACTATCGTTTGATAGTGTAGTTTTTTTATTAAAGCGCCGATTGTAAAATTAAGCTAGACAACTAAAACAGCCATTTGTGGTACACTCAACTTGTAATTCCGACCAAAGAATACAAAGGAGTGACCACAAATGACCTACACCCATCTTACCACGGATGAACGGGTGATGATAGAATCATATTACCACCAACATATTCCGGTCTCGACCATTGCCAGTCGTTTAAAACGTTCTAGAACACCCATTTATAACGTCATCAACTTCTTAAAAGAGGGCCATACCGCCATTGAG
>NZ_JBGQQX010000046.1:0-17075 GCF_045528525.1 Ruoffia sp. FAM 26255
TTCTAAATTTAAGGTAATATTTAATTGAGCCATAATAATCTTCCTTTCAATGTTTGTCTGTCAACTACATTGTACCAAAGAGATTATTATGGTTTTTTACTTTTACACAATTATATGGGCTTTATCAAAAAAACAAACTATCTCACTTAGAGGCGCACCCCTAAGCTTGATAGTTTGTTTTACTTTCAAAATACTATTACAATAGCATTTTAATTTTCCTCTAGATTACTCTCTAGATTTGAATTTTTGACTCAAAACTAACCCTAAGCCAGATACCAAGACTAGCAATCCAATCCACACATACGATTCCTCACCTGTTGAAGGTAAGTCCGAATCTCCTGATTGACCTGGTCTAGATGGTTTGTCAGGATCAGTTGGTGTTGTTGGACTTTCTGGGTCGTTTGGATCTTCCGGATCTTCCGGATCTTCCGGATCTTCCGGATCTTCCGGATCTTCCGGATCTTCCGGATCTTCCGGATCTTCTGGATCTTTCGGATCTTCTGGATCTTCTGGATCTTCTGGATCTTCTGGATCTTCTGGAGTTCCTGGTTCTTCTGGATCTTCAGGTTCTCCTGGTTCATCCGGATCAACTGTGTTAACAAAGACTGGAATATCTCCATTAGCTGTTTGATAAGTGATATTTGCGATTAATTCATCGCCTTCACTTATTACTTCAACTGCGACTTTGTACTCAGTATTGTCATAAGTGACTTCGTCATCATTACCTTGTAATTCACGGATTGTGTACTCGTAAGTACCCGCTTCTGTGAATCTTATCGAACTGAATTGAACACTGCCATCTGCCGCATTATTAGCTGTTCCAATCACATTACCGTTTTGAATCACTACGAACTTAAATTCATTTGCTTTAAGTTCTCTACCTTCAAGTTCTTTAAGAGCTTGTAAGTTGACTGAAACTGATGGGTCTGGTGTTGGATCTGATGGTTTGTGCGTATTCGTGATTACTACTACGCCATCTACTAATTCAGTAGTTGTTTCGTAGCCCTCTGGAACACTCACTTCAGTAACTGTGTAAGTAATAGCTTCGCCAGTTGCATTGACTGCTAGATTCGTCCAAGTGTATGACCAGTTGTTTGCTTCATCTAAGACAACTGTCTCACCTTGGTTTTGACCATTGGCAACTAATTGCACTTCGATACTGTCAGGTCTGATGCCATCACGGTTCTCTTCATCATTCCAAACTTTATTCACTGTTAAGTCTCTGACTTCTGGTGAATACGTGTTTGTCAGAATGATATTTCCATGATTGTCATTATTGACTGTGACTTCATAGCCTTCTGGTGTATTTATCTCAACGACTGAATACTCGATGGCTTTACCATCAATATTTAATGGTAAACCTGACCAGCTTGCTGTCCAGTTATTCTCAGCGTTCAATTCAGCGGTTTGACCTTCAAGTGCTTCGCCGTCAGCTGTTAATTGAACTTGGATACTGTCTGGACGGTTGCCGTCTTGGTTATTCCCATCTTGCCAATCTTTTGTGACCGTTACAGAAGTTTCTTCTGGTGTATAACTATTCGTAATCACACCATCGACAATGTCAGTTGAGTAATTATCCACTGCATCTTCTGTAATTGTATACGAGATTTCTTCACCATTGTTGTAAACTGGAAGGTTTTCAAATATTGCAGCCCAATCATTTGCTTCATTCAATTCAACTGCATTAACGACTTCACCGTCTGCTAATAAGTTTGCAGTAATGCTTTCTGGTCTTAAGCCATCTTGGTTATCTGAATCATTCCAAACTTTACTTACTGGTATGTATTTCTCTGCAGGTGTATGTGTATTTGTTATCACATTTACACCATCCACAACTTCTTGTGTTACTTCGTAACCTTCAGGAACTGCTGTTTCTTCAACAGTGTATTCTATTGCTGTTCCTGAGGCATTGACTGGAAGGTTCGTCCATGAGTATGCCCATGCGTTTTCTCCATTTAATTCAATTGGATCGCCTAAAGCTTCGCCGTCGGCTATTAATTGAACCGTTACACTTGTTGGACGTAGACCATCTTGGTTATTAGCATCATTCCATACTTTTCTGACGTTAATATCATTGACAACCACGTCATGAGAGTTTGTTACCGTGATTGTATTTTCTTCAATTGGACTAATTGTTGATGTATACCCTTCAGGAACATTTAACTCTGCGACTGTGTAGGCAATGACTTCACCTGAAGCTTTGACTGCTAGATTCGTCCAAGTGTATGACCAGTTGTTTGCTTCATCTAAGACAACTGTCTCACCTTGGTTTTGACCATTAGCTACTAATTGCACTTCAATACTTTCTGGTCTTAAGGCGTCACGGTTCTCATCATCGTTCCAAACTTTATTCACCGTAAAGTCTGTAACTTTTGGTGTATAAGTGTTTGTCAGAATAATGTTTCCACGATCTGCGTCATTTACTTCTACTGTAAATTCTTCTGGTACATTTGACTCAACAACTGAGTACTTAATTGGTGCACCATTTGCATTTAATGGTAAACCTGACCAGCTTGCTGTCCAATTATTCTCCACGTTCAATTCAGCTGTTTGGTCAATGATTTCACCGTTTGCTGTTAATTGAACTTGGATACTGTCTGGACGGTTGCCGTCTTGGTTATTCCCATCTTGCCAATCTTTTGTGACCGTTACAGAAGTTTCTTCTGGAGTGTATCTATTCGTAATCACACTCTCGACAATTTCTGTTGAGTAATTTTCAACTGTATCTTCTGTAATCGTGTATGTAATTTCTACACCGTTCTCGAAGACAGGTAAGCCTTCAAAGACATGTGACCACTCGTTGGCTTCTGATAATTCAACAGCATCGATTGGTGTTCCATCCGCTAATAAGTTAGCAGTGATACTTTCTGGTCTTAAACCATCTTGATTGTCTGCGTCATCCCATACTTTACTTACTGGTACGTCTTTCACTGCTGGTGTATGTGTGTTTGTAATAACATTCACACCTTCAACAACTTCTTGAGTTGCTTCGTAACCTTCAGGAACTTCTGTTTCTTCAACCGTATATTCAATGGCTGTTCCTGAGGCGTTGACTGGTAATTCAGTCCAAGTTTGTGCCCATGCATTTTCTGCATTTAATTCAACCGGATCGCCTAATGCTTCACCGTCGGCCATTAGTTGAACCGTTACGCTTGTTGGACGTAGACCGTCTTGATTGTCTGCATCATCCCAAGCTTTTTCTACTGCTAAATGTGTTACTGCTGGCGTGTAGCTGTTCGTAATCACAACATTTGTTGGATCTTCAGCATTGACAACGACTTCATATTCTTCTGGAACATTCGTTTCAGAGACCGCGTAGCTAATTGCTGCGCCAGCTTCATTCACTTTTAAGTCCGTCCAAGCATATGACCAATCGTTATCTGCATTTAATTCAACCGCTTCGCCATAAGGTTCACCATTGGCTGTTAATTGAACCTGGATACTTTCTGGTCTAATACTATCTTGGTTGTTAGCATCATCCCATACTTTTCTAACGTTTATATCATTGACTGCTACATCATGAGAGTTCATTACCGTAATTGTATTCTCTTCAATTGGACTAATTGTTGACGTATACCCTTCTGGTAAGTTAACTTCCGCAACTGTGTAGGCAATTGCTTCGCCAGCAGCATTCACTGCTAGATTTGTCCATGTATATGACCAGTTGTTTGCTTCATTGAGGACTATTAGGTCGCCTTGGTTTTGACCGTCAGCAACTAATTGTACTTCGATACTTTCTGGTCTTAAGCCATCACGGTTCTCTTCATCATTCCAAACTTTATTCACCGTTAAGTCTGTAACTTCTGGTGTATAAGTGTTTGTCAGAATAATATTTCCGCGATCTGCGTCATTTACTTCTACTGTAAATTCTTCTGGTACATTTGACTCAACAACTGAGTAAACAATCGCTGTTCCATCTGCATTTAATGGTAAGCCTGACCAGCTTGCTGTCCAGTTATTATCCGCATTCAGTTCAGCTGTTTGACCTTCAAGTGCTACGCCATCGGCTGTTAATTGAACTTGGATACTTTCTGGACGGTTACCGTCTTGGTTATTACCATCTTGCCATTCTTTAGTAACAGTGACTGATGTTTCTTCGGGTGTGTAGCTATTCGTAATCACACCCTCAACAATTTCTGTTGAGTAATCTGTAACAGTATCTTCCGTAATCGTGTATGTAATTTCTTCACCGTTCTCGAATACAGGTAGTCCTTCGAATACGTGTGACCACTCATTTGCTTCTGATAATTCGACAGCATCGATGTGTGTTCCATCTGCTAATAAGTTAGCTGTAATACTGTTAGGTCTGATGCCATCTTGATTATCGGCATCGTCCCATACTTTATTAACTGGTACATCTTTCACTGCCGGTGTATGAGCATTTGTTATCTCAATTACACCGTCAACAACTTCTTGTGTTGCTTCATAACCTTCAGGAACTGTTGTTTCTTCAACCGTATACTCAATAGCTGTTCCTGAGGCATTGACTGGTAATTCAGTCCATGTTTGTGCCCATGCATTTTCTGCAATTAATTCAATTGGATCGCCTAAAGCTTCGCCGTCTGCCATTAATTGAACAGTAACGTTTGCTGGACGTAGGCCATCTTGATTGTCAGCATCCTCCCATACTTTATTCACTGTTAATTTTGTTGTAGCTGGAACATGTGTATTCGTCAAGACTAAAACGCCATCTTCATCGACTGAAACCGATGGTTCATAACCTTCTGGTAGGTTATTTTCTTGAACTGAATAATTTATTTGCTCACCGTTACCATAAACTGGTAAGTCGCCAAATGTATGCGTCCAATCATTACCAGCATTTAACTCAACCGGTTCACCGTATGAGTCACCATTCGCTGTTAATTGAACTTCAACACTGTCTGGTCTGAGGTCATCTTGATCATTCGCATCATCCCATGCTTTTCTAACACTAATTTCTGTTGGAATAGCAGTGTTTGTCACTGTTAAACCATTTTCAGATTTAGTATAGCCTTCTGGTACAAAGTCATTACCATCAGCATCAACTTCTCGAACTGTAAAGATATAGTCAGCTCCTGTTGTATCTTTAGCAACTAAGTTACCCCAAGTTACAGAAGTCGTTCCGCTTGGTAATTCTTTAATGTCAGCTCCTGGTACAGGTTCAGCTTCTCCTTCACCTACGTGACGATACAATTGGAAGTAGACCGTTGGTTTATTGTTCGGTGCACCTTCCCATGCTTTATTAGCCGTGACACTTGTTTTTTGCTTTTCATTTTGGATTACTAATGACGCACCTTCGACACGCTGGAAGTTTGCTGGGTTCCAACTACTATCAGCCATGTCAATAGTTACTTCACCAGATTCACCATAACCATACACAAAGTATAGCGGTGGTCCTGCAACATAATCTGGCAATGTAGAAATCTCAGTCAATATGAATCGACCTGCACGTTGTTCAAGTAATTGTTGTGTTCCGTCTGCTATAGTTACAAAATCAGCCACATGAACAGTACTGCCTGAATTGTTCAATCTTTGAAGTTTGAACGCTACCCCTTCAATTGGCTCGTTGTTATCAGCATCTACCTTTTTAAAGTTTAGGTCTAATGTACGTCCACTTCCCCCACCACCATAGAACCATTGTTGCGTTTGCACGGTTTCAGTTGTAGAAGAAAGTACTTTACTATCAGTACCACCTGTTAATTTTACAGTATTACTTATATTATAGAATCCAATTAAGTTTGGATTTAATCTTGTTGAGTATCTCACACTGTATGACTCATTAATATTTCCTAAGTCAATTGTAAAGCTACGATTATCATCTGCTACGGCAATTGTATAATCACTTAATGGGTTACCTGAAGCATCAAGCAAGACAATTGAATTCTCAACATACGTATGATTTTGACTCAATGTATCAGATATCTTAGCATTATTGATTGGTAAGCCAAGTGGATTAACTGTTAATTTCCAATCAACGTTTTCAGTATCAGCATTGACTGTTCCAGTTTTTCCATTGTTATTGTTCGTCCCATCAGCAAAGTAATCAATGTATGCATCATCTTTGACTGGATCATGTCCTGTATTGCTAAGTTCTACTTCGTTTGTATATCTATCTAATTTCTCGTTAACTGATGGATATTCTAGAATTTCCGTTTGGAAAGTTACGATGTATTGGTAAGCCCCATTAGGTAAGCCAACCGTGAATGAGTTTGTTTGAGTGTCACCTATAACAGACTCCCCGGTTACATTTCCTCCGCCTACACGTTCAACACTAATTGTTCCTGCCACTAATCTTTGATCCGTAGGAATTGTGTCTGTTAGTACTGCGTTCTGTAAGTTAACCAAATTACCATCAGTATTTGCTGTAATTGTCCAGTTAATACGCGCTGGATCTGTCGATTTATCAATACTTATCGCATCTTTTTGGACACCTAGTTCTGGATTTGGTATTGTCCATTCTGCCGTTTGACTTCCACCTAGATATTCAGCTACCGCAGTGTTCTTAACTTCTTGTATCTCCTCTTCAGGTGATAAAGTCGTAGAGTAAGTTAATTGATATGATGCTGCGTTCAACCGACCCGTTGAGATTGTAAAGACTCCACCACTAGGTTCTGAAATATTAAATTGTCCAGTGACATCATTTTCTCCACTCGTAACTTTAATATCACTAATTGTTACTGTTGACGGTAAATTAGTATCTGTTAATTTGAAGTTATGAATAACATTGCTATTCGTGTTAAAGTCAATTGTCCAATTAACTGTTTTGCTACCGTCTTCGTTAATGGTAACTTCACCTTTTTTGTTGACTCCTGGGTCACGTTTTCCTAATTCATAACCAGCGGACTCTCTCCCACCTTGCCAGATAACTGTCGCATCATTTCTCTGCATAAGGTTCTCATCATCATCGGCTGTTGTACGGTATGTCAGAACGTAACGTGCATTCGTATTTTTATTAATATCTAATGTAAATCCAGTATCCGTTAGAGCAAAGTCATAATCACTAAATGATGCATTATTCTCAGTTACTTCTAATGAACCATTTACAAAACTATAGTTTTTACTAGTGAAGACATCTTCAATTCTTGGATTCTCTAATAAAATACGGCTATTATTTATTGCAATAGTCCATTCTATTTCTTGTAGGCCTGCTTCATTTAATACGTACTTACCTTCTTTACCGATACCAGCCTTTGGTCCTTCCTGATTGAATCCTATATCAACTCCGATACCTATTCCCGTACCTTCATCAAATATTAATTCAGCATCGTTTGCTATCTCTGGTTGCTGCATACCTAAGGTTGTATAATATGTAATATATTCAAATTTATACTCGTGTGGTCCAGCTTCGGTTACACTTAAATCAAAGCCGATGCGTCCATCAGTATAAGTATAATTTTGAACGTTGTAGTTACTTACTTCAACGCCATCTTCAAATAGCTTTGTATCATTAATATCAAAAGTTAAGTATTCCCCATTAAAGACATCCTTGATGTTAATTGTAGAGATATCTACTCTTTGAGAATTCATGGTAATTACCCATTTAATATAAGGTCTACCTTGGTCATCAACAAGCTGTTCCCCAACTTTCCCACCTGTTGGAATTGTATTAACTGTCACAGATGCATTATCTGAATTTGGCTGCGGTAGATCATCTGCAATTATATTCTTAACCTCGCCATTCAAGCCTACAGGTACAGTTGATTCAAACTCGATAAGATATGCTTTACCATCCGCATCCAAGCCTGGGAATATAACATTACTTGCTTCGTCTGCTTGTGGTGTAACTTTTACCAAATCACGACTTGTTACTTTTCCGTCTATATCTGTTTCAACTTCATAAACAACAATCGAATCTAAGTCAATTTTTCCTTCAGATAATGTATCTGTTAAATTAACCGATCCTAATGATTCTTTACCGTAGTTATATTCTACTTGCCATGCGATTCGATCACTTTTACCGGATACTAGGTTTCCGTTTTTAGTAATTATAGGCAAATCACCTGACCATGTTCCTGTGAAATCATCATTGACTGTGGTTTGATCTCCATCTAAATTAATAATCGCATTGTTATTAAATGTATGTGTCCCGCCACCTTCTGGACGATTAACTGTTGTCGAATATGTAATATCATAAGCGTCTTCGATTGAACCTAAGCCCAATTCGAAGCCAGTCTCCGTTGTTGTCACTGAAAAATCAGTCACTGATTCGCGACCAATTTCTTCATTATTATGGTTACGAATAATTCTTTCTACAACGAAACTACCATCAACAATAGATAATCCTTCTCCAAATTGATCAATAATCGTTGCATTTTCGAAACTTCCCATAGAGTCGTTTGCACGAACTGTCCAATCAACAAACTCTGGGTTTCGATCAACGCTAACTTTTGATTCGCCATCAAGAATATAACCAAAGCCAGCTTCTTTTAAATCTGTCCCTTCATATTCTTGTTGCTCAGCACGTACCATTACTGTGTAAGAAGTACCATCACTATAGGGTACTTCAACAACCACTTCTTCAGTTGTTTCAAATATCTCAGTATTAAATTGTGTTTGTATATTCACATTTAAAGAGACATCATCTAAACCGCTGACCGCATCATTAAAAGTGATAACTACTTCTTCACCTATGATACTATATGTCGCTACCTCTACCCCGCCTACTATAATCGGTTGGTCAGTAGCATTACCTATAGTGGCTATTGCTGGATAAGGCATTGAGTAAGTATCTCCGCCTACTATATCCATGTCATTAGGTATTGTTATTTCATAAACCATAGAAACAGCATTCATATCATTTAGGTCAACTTCAATGTTAGAACCATTTTCTATTGATACTGGGTTTCCATCTTTATCTATATATGATAACTCAAAACCTGTAGTTAAATTCGCATCAATAGCAGCAAAAAGACTTACTTCCTCTGACACTGCCAACATTGTCACTTCTGGTTGGTTCGTTTTTGTTACAACATCACCATTGGCAAATTCAAAGGTTGCTGTCGCATAGATTGTACCTTCTACCTCAGTACTCGCATCCTTTGCTTGTAACGTTAAAGGGGCTTGGTAGTTGATATCCATTACTATAGATGTCATCTCCAGGAACGACGGTGTACGTTGCTGTACGTGTTCCATCATTGTATGACCAGCCTTCATTTTGACTTGCATCGAAGTTTAATGATTCAGGTACCTCTGTTGTCACCGTTAAGTTCGTAACAGCTGACTGACCTGACCCGTTCCCACCACCTTCATCGCCAAAATAGAAGCTGTAAGCAATCGTTGTCTCCCGGGCGGGACCTTCGTCATCATCTTCACTTGTTCCCGTTTCGGACGGATAGGTTACATTTGTTGAGAAATGCGGCTGACGTGTTACAAATTGGTAATTCACATTACCACTTTGTGCAATTGTGTTACCATTTTGGATAACCTCAGCAGAAGCTGATATTGTTGCGCCATTAGGCATCGTTCCGTCATCCTTAGTCTTTAAGGCTAAGGTAAGCAATTGATTATACTCTTCAGATAATGTTTCTAATGAGTAGTCAACAATCAGCTGATCACCACTATAATAAGCTTCAACACTTCCACCGTTGTTAGGGAAGTAAGAACTTAAACTATCATAAGGAACTATATAATCCCTACTAATAGTATAACGTAAGACAGCATCCTCTAACGCTGCTTCCGAGTTAGTCACTCGAACAGGCACATGAATCGTACTACCTGTGCGGATGTTATTATTGACGACACCTTCAAAAGATATACCTGTGACTGGATAAAGTTCCTCTTCTTCTGACTCTTCTGACTCTTCTGACTCTTCTGACTCTTCTGATTCATCAGATTCTTCTGACTCATCTGGTTCACTTGATTCAGTATCTTCTTCAGGAATAGTTTCTCCCTCACCATTATCTTCATAACTTTCCCCAGTTCCCGCACCAGAGTCATCCTGTACGCTCTCTTGTGGAGGTTGCTGTTCTACTGGTGGTTCTTCAACGTACACTTGATCAGTACTATCATCGTACGATTCCGATGAGTACTCGACCTCGACGCCACCTTCTTCTTCAGCATAAACTGATGTTATCGTAATAATGGGATTTAAAATAACATTTAAGACTAATAATGTAACAGTCAGTATACTACTCGTCTTTTTCATTCACTTACGACTCCTTTTCTTCTATATTTTTTATATCCTTACTCCACAAACGACTAACAATTTGTCTTTAAATCCGTATCACTAATTAGCTACCTTCTCCTTTCCAACCAACTCCGCGAGGAAATTGTTAATTTCGGTCAATAATTACCATTATTTCCCAAAATTATTCACAATATAGCCAGATTGTTTATTCATTATTTCCCGACACACTTTAGATTATAGCGTGTCCGGACTGAAACTGTTTTTCATATTCGTGTCTTAATGGTGCACATTTTGAAATGCTATATTATGTTTAACACAATAATTATCTTCGGCACTAAAAAAGATAAGTCTAATTTTATATAAAAACTTAAGAAACTTTTATTTTTAGCTACGTCTTAATGAGCTAGTCGTAATAATCCACATTTCCTAAAAAAACTATTTATGACAAACTTAAGAAAACTGTTTTATTCGTATGTACAGATAAATTGATTTTGTATTTTCGGCAAGTTTAACTAAGTTAGCTTTTAAATTTAACAAGATTTTTTTGTAATGTTTGACAAAAAGTGCTTTTATTGTAATCGGTATAGTAATAGACTATTAAGTATATTAGATATATGATATTTTTAGTTGTGTTCACATTTAAGTCATTCAGAGGGGGTATTATGAGAAGTTTATTAACCACAAGCGATCGTCGTCGTTTAGAATTAATAGAGTTATTGTTAGAAGCGAATGATTGGATGACGTTCGACCAAGTTGCTGAGCAACTAGCTAGTTCTGTGCGCAATATTAAGGAAGATATTACTTATTTTAGGAAACATTTCCCTGAGATTGGGATTGAGACAGGTCGATATATGATGCGCATTATGATGGATCATTCGATTGGAATTCAAGAAGCTTACCGTCTAATTTTGAAGGAGACCTTAATCTTTCAACTGTTAGAAGAGATTTTCTTTATTGAAACCTATTCCATCGAAGATTTAGCTGGGATATTGCATACTAGCAAGTCGACGGTTTACCGATCAATCGAGGCGATTAATTCCTACTTTTCCAACGTGGGTTGCCAAGTCGAGACCAATCCCTGTCGGTTTGTCGGTAACGAGCGTTTTATTCGTAACTTTTATCGTACCTATTTCAAAGAGAAAAGCACCGTTTTGGAATGACCATTTCGTCATTATGATGAACAAACTTTGAACGCTAATATTAATCGTATACTTGCTATTGTCGAGAAAAGCGGCGCTGTAAAAACAGAAGATATTGACTTTGCATTTTATGAATCCATCAAACTCGTAATCATTGTTAATGTCATTCGATACCAAAACGGACATTTAGTGGATACAAATAATGAAGAGACATTTCTGTTTAAGCTGATTTTCAATGCAGTAAAACTATTATTTCTACCTAAAAACATGTCGGGTATTAACGGGATTCCAATCACAACTGAGTATATTTATCAAATTTTGTATCCTTATCTTAAGAAGGGGAATGCCTTTAGTCTAAAAGAACTTGATAAACTCCGAACGAGAGAAAACCACATCGATACTGCTTTAACTCACTTAACGACATCTTTAACTGCTTTATCCAAAGTGATTGATATTGACGTTGACCCAACTAGTCTAATGATTCCACTATATGGAACTGTCCATATCGAAGATGATGATCCAAATGGAATGTACATATTATATAACCGCAATAAGATGTTTAACCAAGTTATCAATCATCAATTTCCTTTTGTGTATCGTGAATTGTATGAAGCAATGGTTGAGTTTAGACGGTTATTAAAACTGGAGGATAATGAAGATATGGTAAACTACTTAGTTTATATTCTTTTCACAAATTGGGAAAATTTGCTATTAGATTTATATACTAAGTACCAACATACATCTGTCTTGATTTTGAGTGATGGGCATTATTCACATGCGAATATGCTTAAGAATTTGCTGTCTTTTGAACTCAGCCCTAATATTAGGATTGATACATATGAAAGTCACTTGCTTTCGCAAGAAATTTTAGATGAATTAGATTATGACTTAATTATCTCAACCTTCAAGCTACCGCCAATGACGGATACATTTAATCTGGTCATCAAGCATTATCTGAGTTCCAAAGATATTCATCACATTGAAACAGTCTTAAATCGAATCATCAAAGGCAAAAACTCGTTTGACGATGCTAATAACCTAGAATCGACTGTTACTACCCCATTGAAAGGAGAATTATGAGAGAATTTTTGAAATCAACGGACAATCGTAGACTTTCACTGATTGAATTGCTTCTAGAAGCAGACGATTGGATGACCATCGCTGAGTTATCCAAACAATTAAACTGTTCAACCCGTGCCCTCAAAGATGACATTAGCTTTATTCGCAATTACCATCCCAACATTCAATTCAAGACTGGTCCCAAAGGTATCCGCATCATTAGTGATTACTCAACTGGTATCCAAGACTATTATTCTGGTTTGTTGAAAGAAACCTTATCTTTTCAAATATTGGAAGAGCTTTTCTTTAACGAAAGCCTTAGTATGAGTGAGTTGGGTAGTATTTTACAATATAGTCCTTCAACCATCTGTCGAACGATCGATCAGTTAAATCATTATTTTTCTGCATATGACTGTCGCATTGAATCCAATCCTTGCCGGTTTGTTGGCAATGAACGATATATACGTAACTATTACCGTGCGTATTTCAAAGAAGTCAGCACTGTATTCGATTGGCCTTTTCGTGATTACGAGGAATACCTTTTTGATGAGATGCTCAATTCCGTCATCGCTTTTTTGGCGAAATTCAGTGATTTGGAGACGGACTTCGTGGACTTTGCTTTCTACGATATTGTAAAAACAATGATTACTGTCAACATTATCCGTTACAAACAAGGTCACCTTGTTGACACTAGAGATGAAGAGAGCCTTCTATTCAAAGCTTTTTTTAATGCTTTAAAATTTTTCATGCTCCCGAAAAATATTAAAGAATTCGAGGGCTTATCAATTACTTCAGAAGTAGTCTACCAACTTTTTTATCCCTACTTAAAGAAAAATATCGCCATCGGCATTGAACCTTTGAATAAGTTACGCAAGAAAAATCCAACGGTTAATCTTTCCGTCTCATATCTGGAAACTTACTTAAGAAATTTCTCAGAACAGATGGAAATTGACATTCCCGAATTCGATTGGCTCATCGCTTCTCTATACGGTACTACTTACCTCGAAGATGATGATCCCAATGCGTTCTACATTTTATATAACCGGAACAAATTGTTTGCCCAACACGTTAAACATCAATATCCTATGGTCTATGAGACGCTTTATACTGGAATTGTTGAATATCGCAAACGACTTAATAAGCCGCTCCATGAAGATAAAATTTATCTCTTGCTCTATACTTTAATAACAATCTGGAATAATTTACTCGTCGAACTACACGAACGTTACCAAAAAGTGTCCCTACTCGTCATTAGCGACGGTCACTTCTCACATGCCAAAATGATTCAAAACTTGTTAAGTTTTGAACTACGTCAAAATGTGACTATTCATACTTTTCATAGTCCCGAAATTTCAGTCGACAAATTAAAAGCAAGTGATTACGATTTAATCCTTAGCACCTTTAAGCTGCCAGACTTAAAGGACAAGGCAACCATTATCATTGAACACTATCCTAGGGTCCATGATATTAAGCGTATCGAGAAACTCCTCAACTGTATTATCGAAGATAAACAACAGCAATTAACCAAATAAACCAACATAGTGTTGAGAATAGATACATTAATATACCCCAGTAGCAGTTGTATGTTACTGGGGTATTTATGTAAAGAAGGGTAAGAAATTGGCAATGTGAGCTTGTGACAATACTTGAACCCCCATCCCAAACTCATCAAAAAAAGAACCACCTCATTTCTCAGGTAGTTCTTACATAATCTTCTCTTATCTAGACACTTTCAGAAACCCTTTAGGCGCAGGCGACGAAAACTTCACCACTTTCCCTGTCCGAGGATGCTCAAAGGCAATGGTCGTCGCATGCAAGCCGAGTCGTTTCAACGGATTTGTCTTAGCTCCATACTTTTTGTCACCTGCCACCGGATGACCGATTTCTTCCATATGAACGCGGATTTGGTTTTTGCGTCCTGTTTCAAGTTCAACCTCCAATAAAGAATAGTTCGCACTATTTTGCTTTTTCTTGAAGTGGGTAATTGCGTGCTTGCCACCATTATCGTAGTTGTTTGAATAGACTTTCATCGTTTTACTTTCGGTTAGCCAAGATTCTATCTTCCCCTGGGGTTTGCGAACGACGCCTTCAACCAACGCAGTATAGATGCGTTCTTTGACAATCGTCTGCCAGTTCTCCTGTAGCTTTTCTTTAATGCTTTCAGATTTGGCATAAACCATCACGCCGGATGTGTCACGGTCCAATCGGTGCACCACGAAGATGCGATTGTTGCGGTGGTCGGCTTTTACATACTGCATTAATTGTCGGTATGCCGTCGCTTCTCCGTGGTCTTTGCCGGCCACGGACAAAATCCCGGCGTCCTTATCAATCACGATAATATCGTCATCTTCATGTAGAATCCGTAGACCTTCAAGCGTCTCTATCTTTTTGAAGCTCTTATTCGATAACATCCCGACTTGATCACCTTTTTTCAATGGATGATTGTGCTGCGTGACTGCTTTTCCATCAATAAAGAATTGACCGCGTGTCAGCATGGATTTGATTGCATTACGACTTTTGGGGGCTAATTGTTCCAGCATGAATTTCAACAATTCTGTCGGTTCTTCGGCTGTATAGTAAATCATGTTGGGGTTATTTTTTTGTATCTTCACTGAACTCACCTCTTTTTCAACTTGTTTTTGTAGTATAGCAGAAAAAGTGCTACAAGTTTGGTATAATCGTAAAACAATGAAAGGTAGGCAGATTATGAATAATAACGATCGGTTAACACGCTTGCGCTATGCGTTAGATATTAAAGATAGCGATATGGTCACCATCTTTTCGATGGGTGGAGTTACCCTTACCCAAGAAGATGTTGTTCAATTATTGAAGAAATTACCTAAAGAGGATCCGACTCAAGAAAACCAATTCGTCCAAACACTCACTGATCAAGAGTTAGAACGCTTTTTAAACGGATTAATCATCTCCCAACGCGGTAAGAAAGAAGGCGCTGGTGAGCCGAGACTTGAACTGAATCCAGAGAATGCGAATAATATTTTACTGAAAAAAGTAAAGATTGCTCTCTCCCTAACCACTGACGATATTTTAGATATTTTAGCAACGGCGGGGGTTGAGATTTCTAACAGCGAATTAAGTGCTGTTCTACGCAAAGAAGGCCACCGCAATTATAAACCTTGTGGCGACCGTTATATCCGTAATTTCCTCAAAGGCCTATCCTTTGAATACCGCTCTTAGAGAAAAAAACCGACGCCTTATGCGTCGGTTTCTTCTTCGTGTCCAATTGAAAAGACATACTTGTGCCCTTGAGACATGCTGTGATAGAAGCCCTCGCCTTCGTATAAATGAAAAACTTGCATGCCTTGGCGAATGTCGTCATCTGGATACACTTGCTCAACATATGGATTGTTCGTAAGCAGTTCCTGAAGGCGGTCTTTCCCAACTTGGCGCACTTTTCCCTCGATTCGGATCACTTGAACGAGATAGCCTTCTTCAGACATTGTGGTAATAGCGATATTTGGATTGTGCTTAAGTTGTTTATAAAAATCCGTCGTGGGACTGGTCATGAAAAAGACGCCCTGCTCGTTAGCCACGCCGATATGGGCATGTCTCGCATGCGGTTTTCCGTTCTCGTCCACCGTTGCAAAGACAGCAACTTTCATATCTTTTTCCAGAATTTGCATAATATCATTTACTTCCATGTTAACACTCCTTCGCTCTTTATTTTCTTTTATTATAGCATATGGATTCGCTTTTATAAAATTATTTTATATAGGTGAAATGTAACACAAATGTGAAGAGGATATGATATTTTCAAGTGGATATTGCTTTTTATTACCGATAACTGTACATTAGATATATTAATGAATGAATATGGTCTGACCATAGGGGGAAGAATGTTGAAAAAATTAATCTTATTTAGTTCTTTATTTATACTAGGCGGGTGTGGGTACTTGGACTCAGAACCACCAGCTGGGAGAACTGAGGGCTACGTACACGAACCCGTCCAAGATGGAAATGGTAATAAAAATGAAGAAGCAGAAATACAAACAGATTCTGAATCAGCAGTTGAGACTGAAAAAGTTTCTGAAGTGGAGACGAACACTGAAGACGAGGTCAAACTTGGGATGGCAATCTTTGTGCCAGATCCCGAATTAATGGTGTACTTACCGATTGAAGTGGCCGAAGAAGAGCTAGATTATACAGAAGATGAGTTAATTTACTGGAATAACTTGGCGATTGAATACGGACTGCCAACTTACGATGGTGTCAGCGACTTTAACTTATTCGCTACTGCAGTGCAACAAGCGATAGACGCTGCACAAGAATCTGTGTATGAAGAACCTGTCTATGAGGAGCCTGTTTACGAAGAACCGGAGTCTTCATACGAAGAGCCGTCTTACGAGGAACCAGATTCTTCATATGAGGAACCTTCTTACGAAGAGCCCATTGATGAAGGTTCTCTACCAGAAGAAGAAACTCCAAGTAATGATTATTATAATTACGATTTCAGTAATAATAGTAATCGCAGCACTGTGTTTGGCAATGATGAAAGTGAATAGAGTTTAGGTGAGAACCGCTGATCTGGGAATGTTTCCTGGGTCGGCGTTTTTTTGTGTGGATTTTGGTTTGCGGGGTGTCGAGTGGTGGCACGACACTCCGTATTTTCATTTGCGGTACGTCGAGTCGATAAAGCCCATATAATTGTGTAAAAGTAAAAAACCATAATAATCTCTTTGGTACAATGTAGTTGACAGACAAACATTGAAAGGAAGATTATTATGGCTCAATTAAATATTACCTTAAATTTAGAA
>NZ_JBGQQX010000047.1:0-16780 GCF_045528525.1 Ruoffia sp. FAM 26255
AGAAGGTTCATTTAGTTAAAATCTACTTCGAGAACGCACTATTTTGTAGAAAAATTCCCAATTTTTCCAAGAACGATTAATTTATTCAAGAAACCAGCTTAAATTATAGAGCTATGAATTATTCAGGT
Organism: Ruoffia sp. FAM 26255; assembly: GCF_045528525.1. Classification (NCBI taxonomy): domain Bacteria; kingdom Bacillati; phylum Bacillota; class Bacilli; order Lactobacillales; family Aerococcaceae; genus Ruoffia; species Ruoffia sp. FAM 26255. Next base: position 129 of record NZ_JBGQQX010000047.1, read on the forward strand.
ATTTTATATATTGATAAACTTAGATATTGCAGTTATTCAAACTTGTGTTATAATGTTAAAGTTGTATTAATAGACATGTTGAAAGGAGGGTTTAAAATGGTTTATTTAGATAATGCTGCGACGACAGCAGTGCGACCAGAAGTTCTGGAAGTGATCCATGATTCATTAATGAATGATTTTGGTAATCCATCAAGCACATATCGAATTGGAAAAAAAGTAAAGCACGCAATGATTCAAGCACGTAAACAGCTTGCAGAGCTATTAAATGTGGACGAATCGGAAGTTTATTTTACAAGTGGTGCGACTGAAGCAAACAATTGGGCGATACGCTCGCAAGCTGAGAAGTCAAAAGAATTAGGACAAGGGAATCATATTGTGACAACTGCAATTGAACATCCGTCCGTTACAAATGTAACGAAATATCTTGAGACACAAGGCTTTGAAGTAACATATATTCAACCGAATGAAAAAGGTGAGATAACAGTCCAGCAGTTCTTAGACGTTACAACCGATCAAACAATTGGTTGGATTGCGATGGCAGTTAACAATGAAGTCGGTTCAATTCTCCCCATCTTTGAGTTAGGTGAAGAAGCAAATGAGCGCAATCTATGGTTTCACGTTGATTCTGTTCAAGCAGTAGGGCCAATGGCTTATGACTATTCACAGTTGAAATGCACGACCTTTGTCGGTTCTGCACATAAGTTTAATGGTCCTAAAGGGATAGGTTTCTTAATTTATCGTTCTTTCCAAGAACATAACCATCTTGGACCCTTACTTTATGGTGGCGGTCAAGAGAATAAGATGCGATCAGGTACTGAGAATGTCCCTTATATCTTAGGGATGGTAAAAGCACTCGAATTGACTTTCGCTGAGCAAGAAGAATCATATAGTAAATATGAAAAGTTACACCACTATTTACTCGATGCCCTGAACGAACTTGATATTGAATTTGAAATTAATGGCGATATGAATAATCGAGTACCATATATCAATAATTTGTGGTTTAATGGTAATATAGCAACCCAAATGCTAATAAAAATGGATTTAGATGATGTTTATATCTCAGTGGGAAGTGCATGTTCCGCAGGGAGTCTAACTGAGAGTGACATTTTAAAAGCTTATTACCCCGATCAACCAGAACGGTGGAGCCAAAGTTTACGAATCTCATTCGGTTATCAAACCACGCGAGAAGACATCGATCAGTTTATCCAAAGTTTAAAGAAAATATCAGAGGGGAAGATCGATTTATGGCATTCAAAGAAACTGCAGAATTAAAAGGATTCAACCGTACATTTAGTGTGAGCCCAGAGGCACGTCCATACACTTTACGTGATAATGGCTTTACTGACACAAAAAGTGGGAACTTTATTTATAAAAGAGCACTAGACTCTACACATAAACAGGGTCTTGTATTAAAAGTAACTGTTGATAAAGGTCTAAAAGGACTTAAAATATCAACAGTGAACGAAAAAGGTCTAACTGCCGTAGATATTTCAAAATTAGATAATAATAGCATGGTCGTTGAAAAAGTGAATTTTATCTTTGATGGCTTTGTTGACCGTAATGTATTAAACGAAAAATAAAAACAAAAATAAAAGTTATAGAAAGGAAATGACAATGTCAGATAACAGCAATACTAGAGTTGTCGTAGGAATGAGTGGCGGTGTGGATTCATCCGTCACAGCATTGCTATTAAAAGAACAAGGTTATGATGTAATTGGGTTATTTATGAAGAATTGGGATGACACGGATGAATTCGGAGTCTGTACTGCAACAGAAGACTATAAGGACGTGGCTTTAGTAGCTGAACAGATTGGAATTCCTTACTATTCTGTAAACTTCGAAAAAGAATATTGGGACCGTGTGTTTGAGTACTTCTTATCAGAATACAAAAAAGGACGCACACCTAATCCAGATGTTATGTGTAATAAAGAAGTGAAATTTAAAGCATTCTTAGATTATGCTTTAGATCTCGGTGCAGATTATGTTGCGATGGGGCACTACGCACAGGTGAAACGTGATTTAGATGGAACCGTTCATTTATTACGTGGTGCAGATAATAATAAAGACCAAACATACTTCTTAAACCAATTATCACAAGAACAATTACAAAGAAGTTTATTCCCATTAGGGCATTTACAAAAATCAGAAGTACGTGAAATTGCTGAAAAAGCAGGCTTAGCAACGGCTAAGAAAAAAGATTCTACTGGAGTTTGTTTCATTGGAGAACGTAACTTTAAAGAATTCTTATCAAATTACTTACCGAACAAACCGGGTAGAATGATGACACTTGACGGAGAAGTTAAAGGTGAACATTCAGGTTTAATGTACTATACTATCGGTCAACGCCAAGGTTTAGGAATTGGTGGGGGCGGCGATTCTAACGAGCCATGGTTTGTCATTGGTAAAGATACTGAAACACAAACTTTATATGTTGGTCAAGGATATCATCATGAAAATCTATACTCTGATTACTTAGAAGCATCAGATTTAAGTTTCACTAGTCCTTTACCAGTGGACGGAACATTTGAATGTACAGCGAAATTCAGATACCGTCAACAAGACGTTGAAGTTAAAGTTGAGATCGATGCTGAAGCAGATTTTGCTACAGTTTACTTTAAAGAACCTGTTCGTGCAATTACACCAGGTCAAGCGGTAGTCTTCTATGATGGAGACGAATGTTTAGGTGGCGGAACGATTGATGCTGCATTCTCAAACAGCCAAAAAAGACAATACGTATAAGTAATAGACTGAAGAAGGTCAGAGTGATTCGTCACTCTGAACTTTTTTAATACCATAATATATTCGACTATTAAAGGTTAAGCAGTTTTTATTTTATTCGAAAAGAGTGTTAACAAGAATTTCATCGCCGGCATTCAAATTATTTCGAATCACATGCTCAAAATAATTAAGTGAACACAACCTTTATAAGACAAATAGCACTCAAAGAAGTTCGTGTGAGAACAACTTTGAGTGTTTTTTTACTATTCTTTAATTAAAATTCATCTTGATATAAATATGATAGGGCATATTGGACATACAATTCTGCGCTAACTTTTAAAGATTCCTCGACCACATTGATACAAGCATGGTAGTGAGGGTAGTCTGAGCCTTTAGAGATGTTGCGTGTTCCGACTGTCGCAAAGGCACTATTAATATAGTTCGTGTACTCACCAAAATCTTTGCCTCCCATTGTTGGTGGAAAGTCTCCGACTGAATCTTCACCGAATGAATTTCTTGCAATCGATTGAACTAACTGAGCGCTTTGTGTTTCATTAATTACAGAATCTAATAATCGATGATACTTAAATTTAACTGTACCACCATACATCGCTGCAGTTCTTTCAGCATAGCGCTTCATTTCTATTTCTACGATATCACGAGTTTTAGCATCAAAGGTTCGTACGGCACCTTCAAGCTTAGCATTCTCGGCAATGATGTTAAAAGGCACACCAGCCTCTACTTTACCAACATTTAAGACAGTTGCTTCCATCGGATCAGTCGCTCTAGAGGTAATGGTTTGGATATGTGCAATGTACTGAGACACCATCACTATTGCATCTTTAGTCATACGTTAACTAGAAAAATCTAAAAAATACCTCCAGTTACCCACCAATTCCCTCACAGAATTCCATCTTCTACACCATAATCAGATTTAAAAACATGTACGGATTATGATATGATACATGAGTTAGAAAAATTATAAGGAGGTGAAGTAAATGTCTCAAGGAGAAGAGTTAGTTGTCGGTGTCGTAGAAGCGATTTTTTTTGAGAATCCGTCGAACTTCTATAAAGTTGTCCGCATTAGCGTTGATCAAGATGAAACAGACTTATTGTTAGATGAAGAATTAGTCATTACGGGTATGTTTGCTTCACTTCATCTCGATACGGAATATCAATTTTTTGGAAAATTAACGAATCATCCCAAATATGGAGAACAGTTTGCTGTAACAAGATATCAACAAAAAGCGCCGACATCTTACGAAGGGCTCGTTGACTATTTATCAAGTAGCCGTTTTAAAGGTATCGGGAAAGTATTAGCGGAACGGATTGTTGATGAATTAGGCCAGGATGCTATCGATACGATTATATCGGACTCGAATGCCTTGAAAGACGTCACTGCCTTATCAAAAGCAAAAGCCGAAGACTTACGCGAAGGGCTATTACGCCATCAAGGGACTGAGCGTATATTTATGCAATTAAGCGAATGGGGCTTTGGTCCAGCCTTATCAGATAAAATATACCGAGCATATGAAAGCGAAACGATTACTTTAATTAAAGAGAATCCTTATAAATTAATTGAAGATGTTGATGGTATCGGCTTTAATAAAGCAGACCAGTTAGCAGAGCAATTAGATTTTGATGCTGAAGATATTAACCGGATTGTCGCAGGGATTTATGTATCCGTATTAGAGTTATCAAATAGCGATGGCGATACATATGTTCCTGAGGAAGTGGCTAAGAAAAATGGACGGAAATTATTAGAGTCGAGTCGAAGATACTTGATTTCTGATGAATTATTGGAGCGAGCAGTAGAATTAGCCGTACAAAACGAACAGTTAATGCGTTTAGTTGATAATCTAATGATACCAAGCTTATATTATGCTGAATTAAACATCGTTAAGAAAATCGATAATTACTATCAGTATGAACAAGTTGAACGCTTTGAAGAAGATGAAATCGATGAGGCGATTGATGAGGTCGTTAAAATCAGTGGAATTAATTATGATGAGAGTCAACGACAAGCTCTGAAAACATCTATTCAATCTCCAATTTCAGTGATAACTGGTGGACCTGGAACTGGGAAAACAACTTTAATTAAAGGGATTATCTTGTTGCATTCAATCTTACATGACTATGATTTAGAACAAGCAACAAAAAAAGTGGATGAAAATCCTGTATTACTTGCAGCACCTACAGGGCGAGCAGCTAAACGAATGGAGGAAACAACCGGCTTACCAGCCTCTACCATTCATCGGCTGATTGGCTTTAATCGTGATTCTCAGGTTGATGAATTTTATGCGGCCGAATTAGATGGTTCACTGCTAATTGTCGATGAAATGTCGATGGTCGATACTTGGTTGATGAATTGGCTTGTCCAAGCAATTCCGTATCATTTACAAGTTGTATTAGTAGGGGATAAGGACCAGTTGCCTTCAGTAGGTCCAGGAAAAGTCTTTAGTGACTTGATTGAATCTGATGTTTTACCCGTACTTCGTTTAGAAAAAATCTACCGTCAAGCACAAAATAGTACCATAATTGATTTGGCACATAAGATTCGACAAGGTTTTTTACCAGAAGATTTCTTAATGAAGCAACACGATCGGTCATTTATTCAAGCTCCGGCACAACAAATTGGTCATGTGTTACAACAAATTATTGTAGCGGCTAAGAAAAAAGGCTTTGATGCGACAAACTTACAGGTACTAGCTCCCATGTATAAAGGACCGGCAGGTATTAACGCTCTCAATACTTTATTACAAGAATTGTTAAATCCACCTAAACCGAGAAAACGGGAAATAAATCATTTTGATTCTGTGTTCAGAGTTGGAGATAAAGTATTGCAACTAGTAAATAATTCTGAAGACGGTGTTTATAACGGAGATATTGGACGCATTGAGGCAATACACTTTAAGAAAGAGACGGCTTCAAAAGTTGAAGAGATCACCGTGTCATTTGATAATGTTGAGCTTATTTATAAGAAATCTGATTTAGATCAACTTACATTAGCGTACTGCACTTCGATTCATAAGGCGCAGGGGAGTGAGTACCCTCTCGTTATACTGCCCTTGGTCGATATGCACTCTCGATTACTTCAAAAGGATATCTTATATACAGCTATTACACGGGCCCAATCTAGCTTAATTATGCTTGGAAATCCTGATAGCTTCTACAAAGCTGTGACAAGTGAAAAAGAACCTCGTAAGACCTTCTTAAGGGAATTATTGATGGTTCAATTTGACAAAGAAGCATCTGAAGATGAGGAAGATGAATTAGAAGAAAACTCCAAAGTAGAACACGAAGCCAGTCACCAAAACCCTGAACCAGAATCGATTCAAATGGAATTAGAAGAACAAATTGAAGAACCTTTAGAACTGAAGGAAGCGACAATCAATCAAATTGATCCAATGATTAATATGGACGGTGTCACACCTTATGATTTTATGTCTTCAACAAATTAAAATACAAAAGAGAGTCAACGTGCTCGTTCATGAACGAATACGTTGGCTCTCTCTTTTTTTATTTAGTCTTTAGCGACTGCTTTTCCTTGTAAGTAAAATGCTTGCATATCTTCTTCAGGAACCATACTACCACCTGTCGCCCAAGCGATATGAGTGGCTTTATCTAGTTTCGATTGAAGGTGATGATTTGCTAAGAAATCTTGACCTGAATCGGTTGTTAGCATGCGAACCACACCTACTACACCAGCTAGGGCAGCAGGTTCAAGTGAAATAGCCTCTAAATCAATCATTTTGCCTAGAAGGCGCATTGATTCGTCCTCTGTAAGGGTGTAGCCAGCATCGAAGTAATATTGCATGATGCGTGAAATAAGACCAGATGTGCGTGGCACAGCTAAACCATCCATAATTGTACGAGATTCTATCCCGAAATCATCTACTGTGACACCGTCAAATTCTTTTGTAGCTAAGCCTAAAAGCATTGAAGGCATCTGAGTTGGTTCAGCAAAGATACAATGAACATGGTCACCATAAATTTGTTTTAAACCAAAACTAATTCCACCCGGACTTCCACCGATACCACAAGGTAAGTAGACAAATAAAGGATGTTCAGCATCAACTTTGATGTTGGCTTCTTCTAATTGTCTTGCTAAACGATTGGCAGCAACTGTATAACCGAAAAACAATTCAATCGAATGCTCATCATCAACAAAGTAAGACGTTGGATCGCTTAAAGATTCCGCTCTTCCTTGGTTAACAGCTTCCGTAAAATTTGTTTGATGCTCAACGACATTTACTCCTCTTGAACGCAATAAATCTTTTTTCCATTGTTTCGCTTCAGTTGACATATGAACTGTGACATTAAAGCCTAATTTAGCTCCCATCACGCCAACACTAATGCCTAAATTACCAGTTGTTCCAACCATGATTTTATGTTGAGCGAAGAAGTCATTGAATTCGTCGTTTAAGAATTTTTCATAATTATCTTCAATTGATTCAAGTAAACCATTTTCTAAAGCAAGTGTTTCAGCATGTTTTAATACTTCGTAGATTGCACCCCGAGCTTTGATTGTTCCAGCAATGGGTAGGGTATCATCACGTTTTAATAAAAGTTTTCCAGAAATTGTTGTTTGATATGTATCTTCTAGATATTCTTTCATTGTATTAATTTCAGTAAATTCAGATTCAATTAAGCCATCATTGACAGCTGATTCAGGGAAAGCCTTGATAATAAAAGGTGCAAAGCGTTTTAACCTTTCCTCTGCATCATCAACATCATTTTTTGAATAAGGAACTTTCTCGGTTGCTTCATCAAACGGAATTTTTAAATTATTCTCCCAAAAAACAGGTTGAGCTGATTGGATTTTTTTGAATAAATCAGTTTCTAAGTATTCTTTATGTAAAATTTCATTCATAACTTTAAAACGCAACTCCTTCTAGTTAGGTAAATAAAATGGATAAGTTGATAAAGCCAAATCAATGTTTACTGGCTTTTGAGGTATGTCTTCTCCATCAACCTGACCTCTAATCGGATCAGTGATTTTTAACTGTAATTTTTGACCCGTATATCGATCTATATTATCAGATTCGTTTGTTTTTTTTGTAATTAACACTTTTATTAATAAATCGAAAATTACCGATAATTTTATATCGCGGTAGATGACAAGGGCAATTTCTTTATTTTTTGGTCTTGTTAATTGGTCTATATTAATTCCACCACCTAAAGTAGGGGAATTTAATATTCCAGCTAAACTTACATCATCATAGTGAAACTGATGATTATCAATACTTCCCGATACGGCAAAATGACGCACGCTATTTAAACTAAGCAGTACAGCCAATAAGTACGAAAGTTTTCCAAGACCCATTTTTGATAAAAAAGAATTTTTAATAAGATTTTGAGCTCGAAAATTGACCTCAGCATCGAAGCCAAAGCCCATATTATTTAAGACGACACCTTGTCGTTTAGTAATGTGGTTATTGTAAGTGAATATTGGAATTGAAACGGGCTTTTCTGAGAATAACATTATTTCAATGATACCTCTGACAGATAAGCCCTTTTGCCAGCTTCGATAAAAATCATTTCCAGTTCCAGCAGGAACATAAGTAACTGGGATATCAGCTTGGTTCTTGTGTAAAGTTTGAACCACTTCATGTAATGTACCATCCCCACCAACAACCATTAAATAATCCTGATATTTTTTGTGACCACGGTTAACTAGCTGTTCAGTCAAAACTTCAGCATGGGTCGAATAGTCAGTTAAGTAAGTAATGTATTCCATTTGGAAACTGTCCAATTCACTATGAACTTTTTTTAAGATGGTGTTTCCATCTCCGCTACCCGCTTCAGGATGACATATTATATGTACGCGATTTGTCATAAAGCACCTCGTAATTTCTTTATCAATTTGAGTTTAAACACTAAGACCAATTATACTCAAATTTATATATTTAATAAAGAATTACTTCTATTGTTATATTTTGTTAAGGATTTGACAATAGGTTTTTAATAAGAGTTAAATGAAAAAAGTGATTCTATTCTCATAGTTTCTCATAAAATATGATACAATATAGCGGACTAAATATTGAAAAATTAAGGAGTGTATATATGTCTTACAAAATGCTTGTTTTGGATATTGATGATACTTTATTAAATAGTAATCACGAAATTAGTTCGGTGACTAAAGAAAGATTAATACAATTCCAAGAGGATGGCTTTATCTTGGTGTTAGCAACTGGACGCCCAACGAAATCAGCGGTTCAAAAAGCCGAAGAATTATTGCTAGATCATCATAAATCACATGCGATTTCTTTTAACGGAGCTGTCGTTACAAGTATGGAGAATGCGCAAGAGCTATTTAGTCAACGAATGAACTTCGACGAACAAAAAGAATTGGTTCAATATATTCATGATACAGGCTTAGCATTAATTGCTTATGGTGATAATGAAGTTTATCTAAGTCGTGAGAATGATTACAGTCATATTGAAGGTGAATTAACTGGGCTAGAAACAATTTATGACAGTGACTATGCGAATAACTTAGAATCAGAAGAATTAAAATTTATCGCGGTTGGTGATCCAGAGATTGTCGCAAAACATAATGAAGAACTCCAAGGAAAATTTGGTAAAGCAACAAATGCAGCGACGTCAAAAGACTACTTCCTAGAATTTATGCACCGAGATGTTTCTAAAGGTCTAAGTTTACAAAGACTATGTGATCATATCGGTATAGATATTAGTGAAGTTGTGGCGGTTGGTGATGGGAATAATGATGCGCCAATGATCGAAGTAGCAGGAGTAGGTGTCGCGATGGGGAATGCTTCTGAATATCTGAAAGGTATTGCCGATGATGTGACGGGAACAAATGATGAAGATGGTGTTGTTCAAGTTCTAGATAAATATTTTTATTAAGAATGAATCTATACTGGCCATTTATAGTTGACATTAAACAGGCTAATTATGTATAATATAGACGATTTGAGACCATATCAGACTTAATAACAGAGACGTTTCAGTAGGTGAAAGAAACGACAAGGATGATGCTCCTCATGTATAACTAAGTGAAAATTTAGCGTAAGTCGGCGTTAACGGCAATTGAGATATAAGAACTTGAGTTGTTATAAGCGAGGTGGTACCGCGATTGTCGCCCTTGCATATAACGGCTCTTTTATTATTTTAAAGGGGTGTTTGGATGAAACAATTAACAAGTGCAGAAATTAGAGATTTATTTTTAACATTTTATAAAGATAAAGGTCATGATGTCCGTCCGAGTGCATCGCTAATACCAATTAATGATCCAACTTTACTGTGGATTAACTCAGGTGTTGCAACGCTTAAGAAATATTTTGATGGAACGGAAACGCCAGAAAATCCGAGAATTACAAATTCTCAAAAGAGTATCCGTACAAATGACATTGAAAACGTAGGTGTCACAGCAAGACACCATACTTTATTTGAGATGTTAGGAAACTTTTCAATCGGAGATTACTTCAAAGAAGAAGCGATTGAATGGGCTTGGGAATTTTTAACTGGAGAAAAATGGTTAGCATTCGATCCAGAAAAATTATTTGTAACTTATTATCCAGAAGATACTGAAACAAAAGAGTTATGGGAGGCTATTCCAAACTTTGATAACTCACACTTAGTCCCAGTTGAAGATAACTTTTGGGATATTGGTGCTGGACCTTGTGGGCCGGACACAGAAATTTTCTATGACCGCGGTGAATCGTATAACAATCTTGCCGAAGATGATCCAGAAAACTATCCTGGTGGGGAAAATGAGCGTTGGCTAGAAATTTGGAACTTAGTGTTTTCTGAATTTAACCATATGCCAGATGATACTTATGTACCACTTCCACATAAAAACGTCGATACAGGGATGGGATTAGAGCGTTTAGTATCAATTATTCAAGATACACCAACGAACTTTGAAACTGATTTATTTATGCCAATTATTGAAAAAATTGAAACGCTAACTGATGGCATTAAATATAGCGAAAGTAATGAAGGTAAAGTCAGCTTCAAAGTTATTGCTGACCATATTCGTGCCGTTGCATTTGCGATTAGTGATGGTGCTTTACCATCGAATGAAGGCCGTGGCTATATTATTCGTCGTTTAATCCGTCGAAGTGTGATGCATGGTCGTCGTTTGGGAATTACAACTTTATTCTTAAGTGATTTAGTTCCAACAATCACTGAAATCATGGGTGACTACTACGCAGAACTTAATGAGAAATTAGATTTCGTTCAATCAATTATTAAAAACGAAGAAGAACGATTCCATGAAACAATTGGCGACGGAGAGTTGCAATTAGAAAACATCTTGGCCCAATTGACAGAGGAAGGAAAGACCGTTGTATCTGGAGCGCAAGCTTTCCAATTATATGACACATTTGGATTCCCATTAGAATTAACCGAAGAGATGGCATTAGAAAACAACTTTACTGTAGATAATGATGGCTTCGAAGTAGAGATGGAGAAACAACGTGAGCGTGCGAGAGCAGCAAGATCGAAAGAAGAAAGTATGTCAGTGCAATCAGAAGCTCTACAAGCTGTCACCTCTGAATTTGAATTCGTTGGACATAGCCAATTATCAAGCAATGCGACAATCAAAGCGATCATTAAAGATGAAGAGAGTTTAGACCATCTTCCAATTGATGAAGAAGCTTGGGTATTCTTTAATCGCAGTCCATTCTATGCTGAAATGGGTGGACAAGTAGCGGATTCAGGTGGAATTTACGACGGCAGTGAATTAATTGCGGAAGTAAATGACGTACAAAAAGCACCTAACGGCCAATACATGCATAAAGTGAAACCGTTGAGTATGCGTCTAAATGAAGGCCAATCATATACGCTAGTCGTAGATGGTAAGACTCGCCTGAAAACAAACCAAAACCATACCGCAACTCACTTATTACACCAAGGACTAAAGACAATCTTAGGAGAGCATGCGAATCAATCAGGTTCATACGTTGGACCAGATCGCTTACGCTTTGACTTCTCACACTTTGGTAAAGTCACTGACGAAGAATTAAAACAAATTGAACAATATGTAAATGACTTTATTCAAAATGCCGTCGACGTTGATATTAACGAAATGCCAATTGATGAAGCGAAAGCTTTAGGCGCAATGGCATTGTTTGGTGAGAAATATGGCGATGTCGTTCGTGTTGTAAACATTGGGAATGAATCCATCGAACTTTGTGGGGGAACACACGTATCGAATACAAATGATATTGGTACCTTCAAATTAGTGAGTGAATCAGGAATTGGTGCAGGTATTCGTCGTATCGAAGCTCTTACAGGGCAAGCTGCGATTGAATACTATCAAGAAAAAGAAGCAATGTTACAAGCTGTTCAAGCTGAATTGAAAGTACAACAAACGCAACAACTTCTACCTCGTATTCACCAATTACAAGAAGAGTTGAAAGAAGCGCACTCAAAAGTTGAATCATTATCTACAAAATTATTACAAGAAGAGTCAGGTAATTTATTCAATGAGACTGAAGAAGTTGAAGGCATCACTTTTGTAAGTGTCGTTCAAGAAAATCAATCAGCAGACGGCTTACGTCAATTAGGAGATGTTTGGCGTAAAAAACAAGCATCAAATATTCTAGTGGCTGTTTCTAACCAAGATGATAAAGCGACTTTATTAGTCTTTGTTGATGATGAAACTGTCGCAAAAGGAACAAAAGCCGGAGACATTATTAAACCATTAGCTAAATTAATTGGCGGTGGCGGTGGTGGACGACCACAAATGGCTCAAGCTGGAGGGAAAAACCCAGCAGGTATTCAAGATATGATTAGTGCAATCCCTGAGGCAATAAAAGCAACAATTAAAGAAGCATAAGTTTACTTGAGAAAGAACAGATAGATTGGATTGAATAAATCGTTTACAATGCCATCTGTTCTTTCCTTGTGCTTTTTAGCTTTGATTGTGACAATTCCTTTACAAATTATAGCTTGCGAACGAATTTACTAAGTAATTATACGCAAAGTATGTTAGAATGTTGTTAACTCGAAGTACATCGCAAAAGATCTAAGATCGATGACTTTACAGATATGAAAGGTTTGGTGAAAGCGATGCAATCATTAGATGAAACAATACTATTCAAACTGGACGATATTAATAAACGCACAGTAAGAGAAACATTGGAGATAGTCTATAGTGCACTTGAAGAAAAAGGGTATGATCCAATTAATCAAATAGTTGGTTATTTACTTTCAGGAGATCCTGCATATATCCCTCGTCACCGCGATGCACGTAACTTAATACGTCGTCATGAACGAGATGAAATTATGGAGAAGTTAGTAGAATTCTATCTAACACAAGAAGAGAGTTAATGAGCAAATATCAAAGAGCTATGGGTCTAGATGTTGGTTCAAAGACAGTCGGAGTCGCACTCAGTGATTTACTTGGCTGGACTGCCCAAGGGTTAGAAACGATTAGAATTGATGAAGATGCGAATGAATTTGGAATTGAACGTCTGAGTGAAATTATTAAATCAGAGAATGTCAATACAGTTGTCATTGGATTTCCAAAGAATATGAATAACTCCATTGGTCCAAGAGCAGAGGCTTCCATGAGATACGGTGAACTTGTTAAAGAGCATCATCCAGACGTAGAGGTCGTGTATCAAGATGAGCGATTAACAACTTCTCAAGCAGAAAAGATGTTAATTAACGAGGGAAATGTTTCCCGTAAGAAACGCAAAAAAGTTATTGATAAAGTCGCAGCAGTCATCATTTTACAAAACTATTTAGATTCAAAACCACAACTATGATTTAAGGAGATTACTAAATATGGAAAACGAACACAATCATGAGCACCACAACGAACATGAATATATTACAATCTTTGACGAAGAAGGAAATGAAACGCTACACGAAATTTTATTTACTTTCGATTCAGAAGATTTCCAAAAAAGCTATGTTTTAGTTTATCCAGCTGGAACAAATGAGGAAGAAGATGTTGAATTACAAGCATTTTCATACACAGAAGCTGAAGATGGATCAACAGGAGCTTTACAACCAATCCAATCTGAAGAAGAATGGGATATGGTTGAGGAAGTTCTTAATACATTCTTGTTAGATGAAGATGAGTAATTTAAGATAACAGAATGATTTACAATACGTCACACTTTTACCTTATGGTAGATGTGTGATGTTTTTGTAATAGAAGTATTATGGTAATAGTAATGCTTATTTGTTATAATCTTTCAATAAAATGTTCTACATAAAGGAGAAACTATGTCAAAAGAATCTTGGGAAGATATTAAACTACGCGCCAAGGAAACTGAGACCGAAAGAGTGAAAGAGCGATTGTGGACAAACCGAATCGTTCGCATTATTATTTTACTAATTGTGTTAATTGTATTGGGTACGGCTATATTTGGTTATTTCTATGTAACGAGAGCATTAAGTCCGGTGAATTCGGATAATGATCAACTTGTAGAAGTGACGATACCCTTTGATAGTACTTCAGATGATGTCGCGAATATACTTGAAGAGAATGGGATTGTCCGTCATGCGGATATCTTTGGAATTTATATGAAAGCCAATAATGAAGAAGCACTTCAAGCAGGTCATTATGAATTTTCACCATCGATGGATGCACAACAAGTTCTAACGACGATTCAAGAAGGCGGGGAACCAATCTTTGTTGATGCGGATACAACCATCACAGTGATTGAAGGAGCAACTATTGACGAAATTGCTACCCTAGTTAACGAGAATACAGCAATTACAGAAGAAGAGTTTATGGATACTATTCAAGATGAGGAATTCATAACAAATCTTCAAAGCCAATTCCCATCACTTTTAGAAGAAGTGACGCAATTAGAAGGCTTAAAATATACTTTAGAGGGTTACTTATTCCCAGCAACTTATGATTACTTTGCTGGAATGACGGCGCAAGAATTAATTACAGAAATGGTGAGTGCTGCGAATTTAAATTATCAACGATTAGTGGATGATTTAACGAATACGTACCTTTCTTATCATGAAGTATTATCACTTGCATCAATTATTGAACGAGAAGCAATTACGGAAGAAGATCGTGGTCTTGTTTCAGGTGTGTTCTATAATCGTCTAGAAGTAGGTATGCCACTTCAATCGGATGTAACGGTCTTATATGCTTTAGGTGAGCATCGAGAATTTGTAACTTATACAGACTTAGAAGTAGATTCGCCATATAACTTATACATGTATGACGGATTAACACCCGGTCCGATTGGAACACCAAGTTACCAAGCGATTGTTGCTGCAATCTATCCTACATGGAATGATTATTATTACTTCGTGGCTGATATTGATACGCAAGAAATATATTATTCAAGCACAATTGAAGAACACGACGCGTTAGTTGAAGAATTTGTGAATAGTCGACAAGCTTCCATCGAAGCAGAAGCCGGCGAAGATGAAAGTACAACAGATGAAGAAGCTGCAGAGATTGAGGAAACTGAGGAAGTTGTTGACGAACCAGTTGAGTAAGACTGAAACTCAATTTGTCAGTTATAATTAAACATAGAAAGCGAGATTGTTTATGGGGACGAAACCAGTAGTAATTGGCGTTTCCGGTGGTTCAGGAAGTGGAAAATCGAGTGTAAGTAGCCGAATATTAGAAACTTTTGAAGGACTATCAGTAATGTTGTTACAACAAGATTATTATTATAAAAATCAAAGTGACCTTCCACTAGAAGAGAGATTGAAGACAAATTATGATCATCCATTAGCATTTGATAATGATTTATTTTACAATCATCTGGTGACATTAATTGAAGGTGGTTCAATTGAGAAACCAATTTATGATTTTACAAATCATACACGCAGTAATGAAACGGAATATGAAGTTTCACGTGATGTTATAATCGTTGAAGGAATTTTAATATTAGACGATAAACGTATCCGAGACTTAATGGATATTAAAGTGTATGTAGATACTGACGACGATATTCGCTTGGCTAGACGAATCCTTCGTGATATTAATGAACGAGGTAGAACGGTTGAGTCAGTGATTAAGCAATACGTAGAGGTCGTGAAACCGATGTTCCATCAATTCATTGAACCTACGAAACGTTATGCTGATATCATCGTGCCAGAAGGTGGCTACAATCAAGTTGCGATTGATTTATTAACAACGAAGATTGGAACAATCTTGAATCAAAAATAATTACATAAACGATCGTGATTAGCGGTAAATTACGATCGTTTATTATTCTTTTATATAAAAAATAAAAATTTAGATTGAAAAATAGTAAATAACGTGCTATCTTATTTATACCGTTTCAAGAAGGAGAGAATAACATGGATCAAAAAGTCTATCCAATGACTTTATCAGGTAAAGAAAAATTAGAACAAGAATTAGAAGATTTAAAAGTCAATAAACGTAAAGAAATTATTGAACGTATTAAAATTGCAAGAAGCTTTGGGGATTTATCAGAGAACTCTGAGTATGAATCAGCTAAAGATGAGCAAGCTTTTGTGGAAGGTCGTATTTCAAGTATTGAAAATATGATTCGTTTCGCAGAAATTATTGATGATAAAGACGTTGCTAAAGACGAAGTTTCATTAGGTCGTAAAGTGACGTTTGTTGAAGTACCAGATGGCGACGAAGAAACTTATACAATTGTTGGTAGTGCAGAAGCTGACCCATTAGAATATAAAATTTCTAATGACTCACCGATTGCCCAAGCAATTTTAGGTAAAAAATTAAATGATGTTGTTTCGATTCAAACGCCAGGCGGATCTTTTGATGTTAAAATCATCAAAATTGAAGCAGCTGATGAATAGTCTTGAATAGTTAAGTATTAATAAGTCTGTCTTTTTATAAGGCAGACTTATTTTTTTATGTGCGCCCGGCATGGGCGATAACTTGGTGGTGAAAGTCCACTACAGACTTGGCAGTAGGAACTGTTAGCTAAAGGCAAGGGTGTCCACCGTGAGGTGGAATCTGAAGGAAGCCGGAGGCAAAC
>NZ_JBGQQX010000048.1:0-15385 GCF_045528525.1 Ruoffia sp. FAM 26255
GTAGATATTCTCCTTATGTTATTTGGTGGTACTTTTAATATAACGAATATCTGCGTCTTTTAGAAGACACAAAGATAGGGTTGATGACATTTTAATTTTTGTCATCAACCCTATTTATTGTAGAACCTAACTTTTTAGATAAAAGTATTTTTTTGTTTTCATGATTATTATTCGTAATTTAGCATTATTTTGGTATAATACTAGGGATGATTATTTAAAAGGGAGTATTTTATGAATAATGAATTTGAAACAGTTCCCAAGCACATTGCAATTATAATGGATGGAAATGGACGCTGGGCTAAGAAAAGATTTTTACCACGCGTAGTTGGGCATCGAAAAGGTGTTCAAGCAATTAAAAAAATTACAATTAGAGCGAATGAACTTAATATAAAATTAATTACAATGTATGCTTTTTCAACAGAAAATTGGGGACGACCTAAAGATGAAGTGGACTTTCTGATGAAATTGCCGAAGGAATTCTTTAACGATTTTTTACCTGAATTAATTGAACATAATATTCGAATTGAAGTCATCGGTGACACAGATGCACTTCCTGAAGAAACTAAAGGAATCTTAAACTCAGCCATTGAGGATACTAAACATTGTACTGGAATGATATTAAACTTTGCATTGAATTATGGGGCACGACAGGAAATTACTAGTGCAGTGAAAAGTATTATAACTGAAATTCAAAAAGAAAATATTAATTTAAGTGATGTATCAGAAGAATTAATTAATAAACATTTAATGACGAGTCGTTATAATGAACTCAGTGATCCTGATTTAATTATTCGAACAAGTGGAGAAGAACGCTTAAGCAATTTCCTATTGTGGCAAGCTGCCTATAGTGAGTTTTACTTTACAGATGTCTTATGGCCTGATTTTAATGAGGGTGAACTTGACAAGGCTATTAATGCTTATAACGGCAGACAACGACGATTTGGAAAAGTTTAATAATTGTCTGTCGTCTTAAGTCTTAGGAGGAATAATTTTGATTGTAAGAATTAGAAGTGCCGTCATAGCACTTGCGCTTTATATCCCATTCTTATTAATAGGTGGCGGTTATTATGCATTTGCGATGTGGGTTATTGGAATTATAGGCTTATTTGAATTTGCAGAAATGCAGAAACTAAATATATTTAATCATATTGGTTTCTTTTCTGTCGTTGGTTTGACTTCTTTACTCATACCTCAAATGTATATGCCAGAAATTTTGAAACAGGGCAATCCAGAGTATTTATTTTACATTTGTAGTCTGATGTTGTTAGTATTTACTGTATTCAACCATCGAAAATTTAATTTTGCTCATGCGGCTATCATTGTGTTTGCCTGTATTTATATAGGTTATGGTTTTAGATTCTTAATACTATTTCGCGAGATGGGTCTAGAAACAATTCTTTACTTATTAGTTGTAGTATGGTCAACTGATTCCGGTGCGTACTTTGTCGGTAGGAAGTTAGGAAAAAGACCACTGGCTCCTGAAATCAGCCCGAATAAGACAGTTGAAGGAATGATTGGTGGGGTTTTAACCGCACTACTTGTATCAAGTATATTTGTCGCTTTATTCCAACCAGCCTTAGGTGTAGTGAATCAAATATGGATGTTAACAATTATAGTGTCACTTTTTGGACAATTTGGTGATTTAGTTGAATCGGCATTTAAACGTTATTTTAACGTTAAAGATTCGGGTAAATTTTTACCGGGTCATGGTGGTATGTTAGACCGATTTGATAGTTTAATTTTCGCAAGTTTTATAATGATGTTTTGGATAAATTTATTTAGATAGGATGGTTACTATTGACGACTTTACTAGTATTTTTAGTCATATTTTCGATAATTGTAGTTATACATGAGTTTGGACACTATTTTTTCGCAAAGCGTGCAGGAATTTTAGTTAGAGAATTTGCGTTAGGGATGGGTCCTAAATTATTTTCTAAACAAGGGAAAGATGGAACAACATATACAGTCAGATTGTTACCACTTGGTGGTTACGTTCGTCTAGCTGGATTATATGAAGAAGATGAAATTCAAGCTGGAATGGAAGTAGGTTTAGAAATTAATGATAATGATCAAGTATCATTGATTAATTTATCGGATAACTTTTCAGTTGACGAGATGCCAGTCAGAGTTGACAATGTTGATTTAATTGATGAGATGATCATTGAAGCTGTTCCAGTTGGACAAACAGATATTGTAAAATACTCAGTGGCAAAAAAAGCAAACATAATTGAAGCGGATGGAACTAAATTACCAGTTGCACCACGTGAAATGCGCTATGAAAGTGCGAGTGTTTGGAATAAGATGATTACTAACTTTGCAGGACCAATGAATAACTTTATATTATCCATTATTGCTTTTACAATTGTTGCTTTTATGATTGGTATTCCTAATACAGATAGCGTCATTGGTGAAGTTGTTGATGGATCAGTAGCTCAAGAAGCTGGTTTAGTTGATGGCGATAGAGTAACTGAAGTCGATGGGCAATCTGTAAGTGAGTGGTCTGATTTAGTATTATTAATTCAAGAAAGACCAAACGAAGAATTACAAATGACTGTTGAACGTGAGAATGAAACGGTTGATACAGTTGTGAATGTTCAGGCTGTGACGGATGAACAATCTGGTAACGAAATTGGACAAATTGGAAT
This sequence comes from Ruoffia sp. FAM 26255, assembly GCF_045528525.1. Lineage (NCBI taxonomy): Bacteria > Bacillati > Bacillota > Bacilli > Lactobacillales > Aerococcaceae > Ruoffia > Ruoffia sp. FAM 26255. Next base: position 2,646 of record NZ_JBGQQX010000048.1, read on the forward strand.
TATTGCGGATAGAGAGTTTAGTTTTGGAAGTAGTATTACTTATGGTGTGACAGCGACTTGGGGAATTATCACTGGCGTATTAGGAGTTATCGGCAGTATGATTACGAGTGGCTTCAATATTAATAACTTTGGTGGCCCAGTAGCGATGGCTCAGATGACTGATCAAGTTGTTAGCCTTGGGCTACCAGTAATAGTGAACTTCTTAGCGATGCTTTCTGCTAATTTAGGAGTATTCAACTTACTACCCATACCAGCTTTAGACGGTGGTAAAATTGTTTTAAATGCGATTGAAGCAATTAGAGGGAAACCATTAAGTGAATCAAAAGAAGGAATCATTACAATTATTGGCGTGTTAATTATGGTAGTATTAATGGTTGCTGTAACATGGAATGATATTAACAGGGCATTTTTCCAATAAGTTTTAATTTGAGGATGTGGCATCATTATTGATGGTTGCATCCTTAATTTTATCGAAAGGAGTTATTATGGCTGATAAAAGAGAATTATTCGAATTACTTCTCGATCATATTCAATTAAATGATGAAGAAATCGTTGAAGAACTACAACATACTGAAATTAAAACTGTGAATATATTAGCACAGTCAAACCAATGGCATTTTACATTTATTTCGCCAAATCGAATTCATCCAAATGCATATCAAATTTTTCAACATCATATAATAAAAGCATTTGAGCATATTGGTAGAGTTGAGACTTGGTGGCTATTTGAAGAGGATTCTTTAGAATCTAATAACATACTTGAATATTGGTACGCTATTATGTCAGTAATAGCACAAGAAAAGCCTTTTATTCGGTCGATCTTGTCTCAAGCGAAGTATGAAATCGTTGGCGAATCATTAAGAATTGGATTAGCTAGTGATATTCAAATTAATATGTTAAAAGAAAAATACGAACGATTATTAATAGAGAAACTCGAACAAGTCCAAATTACTGACCTTAATTTAGAGTACTACGTTGACGAAGAGTTATTACAAGATGAGATTAACGCAGTTCGAGATCGTCAAAGTAATGAAGATGAACAGAGCTTATTAGAAGCTTTAGAAATTCAAGAAAAAAGACAAAAACAAGAGCGAACAGTTGTGCAATCAACCTCTGATGATATAGGGAAAGATATTCCTAATAAACCGGCTTTGCCAATGATTGAATTAGATGATAATCAATTTAAACAAATCATTGAAGGTTTTATATTTTCGCATGAAATTAAAGACTTGCGTAGTGGAAATCAGCTTTTAATTATGAATATTACTGACTACACGAGCTCAGTGACTGTTAAGCTGATGTCTGGCCGTCGCATCTCAAAAGAAGCATTGAATCAATTTAGTAAAGGTGAATGGATTCGACTAGAGGGAGATATGATCCCAGATAATTTCACTTCGGAATTATATTTTAGACCGAGAAGTGTTAGAAAAGTAACGGTCCCTGGCCGTGAAGATAAAGCACCGGCTGATGGTAAACGTGTTGAATTGCATGCTCATACAAATATGAGTCAATTAGATGCAACAAACTCAGCCACTGATATTGTTACTCAAGCAGCTAAATGGGGTCATAAAGCAGTTGCTATAACGGATCACGCTGTAGCACAATCTTTCCCAGATGCGTATTGGGCGGGTAAAAAACATGGAATAAAAGTAATCTACGGAATTGAAGCTTATGTCGTGAATGACGGTGAACCCATCGCATTTAACTTAAGAGATGAGGCTTTAGATGAAGCAACATATGTTGTATTTGACGTGGAGACGACTGGACTATCATCTGTCTATGATGACATCATAGAACTTGCAGGAGTGAAGATGAGAGAAGGCGAAATTATTGATACATTCGAAGCCTTTATTAATCCAAACAAACCTTTGTCAGCTTTCACTACTGAGTTAACAGGTATTACTGATGATATGGTTAAAGATGCTCCAACGGCTAAACCTGTTTTAGAACAATTCCAACAGTTTTGTGGTGATTCTATTCTAGTTGCGCATAACGCAACGTTTGATATTGGCTTCATTAATAAAGGCTATGAACGTGTTGGCTTACCACAAACTGACTTACCAGTGATTGATACATTAGAACTGTCTCGTTTAGTGAATCCAGATTATAAATCACACCGTTTGAATACTTTAGCTAAGCGATATAACGTTCAACTAGAACAGCATCACCGAGCAGTCTATGACTCCGAGACAACAGGGTACATCTTGATGAAGTTATTAGAACAAGCGAAGGATCAATTTGGTATCATCAATCATAACCAATTAAACGACCAAATAGGACAGGGTGAGAGTTTTAAACAATCAAGACCTTTCCATGCAACTATATTAGTTAAGAACCAAGACGGATTGAAAGCTTTATTTAAGCTGATATCCATGTCCAGTACAGAGTATTTCTACCGTGTACCTCGTATTCCAAGATCTGAATTGACCCAATATCGTGATGATTTATTAATTGGAACGGCGTGTTCAACAGGAGAAGTATTCACTGCCATGATGCAAAAAGGGTATGAAGAAGCAAGCGAACTTGTTGATTATTATGACTTTATCGAAGTGCAACCTCCATCAGTTTATGAACCACTCATCAAAGATGAATTGATTCGTAACGAAGCTGACTTAAAACATATTATCAGTGAAATGCTTCGTTTAGGTGATGAAAAGAACAAAACCGTTGTTGCGACTGGGAATGTCCATTACCTGGATGAAAAAGATGAAATTTACCGTGAAGTATTGAAGAAATCGATGAAAATCAACGCTAACAGAACTTTACATATGCCAAGAGTTCATTTCAGAACGACTGATGAGATGTTACAAGAATTTTCTTTCCTTGGTGCTGAAAAAGCCCAAGAAATCGTCGTTGAGAATACTCAAAAAATTGCAGATTCAATTGAAGAAGTTGCTGTGATTAAAGATGAATTATATCCACCTGTTATTGAAGGTGCTGAAGAAGAAATTACTCAAATGAGTTATGACAAAGCGCATGAAATGTACGGAAATCCTCTGCCTGATATCGTTGATAAGCGAATCAAAAAGGAATTGGACAGTATTATATCGAATGGGTTCGCGGTTATTTATTTAATCTCACAAAAATTAGTGCTTAAAAGTAATGATGATGGATATTTAGTTGGTTCTCGTGGATCAGTTGGATCAAGTTTAGTAGCCACCTTAACAGGAATTACTGAAGTGAATCCCTTAGCCGCACATTATTATTGTACAGAATGCCACTATAGTGAGTTTTTCACTAATGGTGAACATAAATCTGGTTACGACCTTCCACCAAAGGCTTGTCCTGATTGTGGAGCCGAATTGAAAAAAGATGGACAAGATATTCCGTTCGAAACTTTCCTTGGATTCTACGGAGACAAAGTTCCCGATATTGATTTGAACTTCTCAGGAGATTACCAAGCAAAAGCGCATGCGTATACTAAGGAGTTATTCGGTGAAGATTATGTCTTTCGTGCAGGAACAATAGGTACAGTTGCCAATAAAACTGCTCACGGTTACATTCGAGGATATCTAGAATCTTCAGGTGAGCATTTGCCTCAGGCTGAAAGAGAACGATTAGCCTATGGTATTGAAGGCGCTCGAAGAACAACAGGTCAACATCCGGGTGGTATTATTGTTATCCCTGACTTCATGGATGTTTACGACTTTACACCTGTGCAATATCCAGCGGACGATGTGAATGCCGAATGGAAGACTACACACTTTGATTTCCATTCTATTGATGCCAATGTCTTAAAGCTTGATATTCTTGGTCACGATGATCCGACCATGATTCGTATGTTACAAGATTTAAGTGGTATTGATCCAATGGATATTCCGCCTGTAGATGAAAAAGTGATGCAAATATTCAGCGGTACTGAAGTACTGGGGGTAACGCCAGAACAAATAAATTCTGATACCGGAACACTTGGGGTTCCAGAATTCGGGACTGGCTTCGTGCGAGGCATGGTTTCAGAAACAAAACCTAAAACTTTCGCGGAGTTACTTCAAATCTCTGGACTTTCACATGGGACAGATGTTTGGTTAGGAAATGCTCAAGAATTAATTAAAAATAATGTTGTAGAACTATCTGATGTAATTGGTTGTCGTGATGATATTATGACAACTTTAATTCAATACGGTTTAGAAGATGGGACCGCCTTCCAAATTATGGAGCATGTGCGTAAGGGGAAAGGAATTCCTGATGACTGGCAAGCAGATATGCGAAGTAATAATGTTCCAGAATGGTACATTGACTCTTGTTTAAAAATTAAGTATATGTTCCCGAAAGCCCATGCGGCTGCTTATGTTCTGATGGCCTTGCGTGTAGCTTACTTTAAAGTGTATTATCCAATGTACTATTACGCTGCGTATTTCTCAATTCGTGCAAAAGACTTTGATTTAGTTGCTATGCATCAAGGGAAAGAAATGGTCAAAAGACGTGTCCGTGAAATTAATGACAAAGGCTTTGGAGCAACAAATAAAGAAAAAGAATTAGTGACAGAACTAGAGATAGCGAATGAAATGTTAGAACGTGGATTTAAATTCCAAATGATTAATATTGAAAAATCTGACTCGAAACATTTCATAATCGAAGGAGATTCATTAATTCCACCATTTAGAGCCGTTCCTGGTTTAGGTAATAACGTAGCTGAACAAATTGTGAAAGCACGTCAAGAAGCTCCATTCTTATCAAAAGAAGATTTACAAAAGCGTGGTAAAGTTTCAAAAACAGTACTAGCGTACTTAGACGATAATGGCGTCTTAGAAGGATTACCAGATGAAGATCAGCTCAGTTTATTTTAAATATTGAATAATTTACACTTCTTTTTAAGTTTTCTAACCTAAAAAGAAGTTTTTTATGTAAATATCAATAATTATCTCTAAAACGAAATTATTTTCAAAAACCAGACCTTTTCATTTGCATAACCATTTGAATGTCGTTAGAATATAATAGTAATCAAAATTATTTTAAGGAGATGTTATTTTTATGACAAAAATTGGAGTAGTAGTAGGTAGCTTACGTAAAGAATCCTATGCGCGTAAATGGTCGGTAGCATTAGCTGAGTTATTCCCAGCAGATGTAGAAGTAGAATTCTTAGAAATTGGGAACTTACCATTATATAACGAAGAATACGATGAAAACAACCCAAGCGAATATACTGAATTCCGTAACGCTGTATCAGCACAAGATGCAATTATTTTTGCGACACCAGAATATAACCGTTCAACTTCTGGAGTATTAAAAAATGCCATTGATGTTGCTTCTCGTCCTTGGGGACAAAGTGTATGGGCTGGTAAGCCAGCTTTAATCCTAGGTCACTCTATTTCCAATATTAGTGGTGCGAACGCTGTTCAATCACTACGTCCTACATTAGCATTCTTAGATATGCCAGTATTAGGTCAACCAGAAGTTTACTTAGCAAATTCACAAAACTTCTTTGATGAAGACGGTAAATTAAATAATGAAGAAACACGTGGTTTCTTACAAACAGTTGCGGATGCATTTATCGCACATATCGAAAAAAACACTAAATAATTAGACAAATACAACTTATATGTGTTGTTAAAAAACGCGCGTAGAAAGCAAGAGAAGTCTTACTTTCTACGCGTGTTTTTCTTTTTAAGAATAACTACAAACGGTATCGTTTGTAAAAGTTGTGATAATCACAAAATAAATAATTAATTACGTTCATTCTCAAGACTTGCTTCATATTCTTCTAATAATATCCAAGCAGGAATATGACCACCATTTGAAATTTCTTCAATATAGTCTGCAACATCGTCTGATTGATATAAATCTACAATATATTGGTATAGTGGGTTGTCTTGATCTTCTTCACGAACCGTAACGGTGTTCAAGCGATTATAATTGAATGTTTCAGTATTGTGGCCATAAGAATAGATAGCATCATTTGGTTCAAAGTCAGTACTTTCTAAGTAGACCTGATGAATCACTCCCATATCAACATCGGCCATGGCAGCTGGAATTTGAGCAGCTTCCAATTCAATGATTTCATAATTATTTGGATTTTCAACGATGTCATTCACAGTTGGTAAGGCATCAATTGATTCATCTAGTTTAATAAGCTCAGCATAATCTAAGATTTGTAAAGCGTAAGAGCTACTTGCCAAATCATTTGGAATAGCAATGATCGCCCCTTCAGGTAAATCATCAATAGAATTATGCTTTTCTGAAAAGAAACGCAATGGGGTAGCAAAAGTATTTCCAATAGAAACTAAATTAGTTTCATTTGCTTCATTCCAATCATTTAAGAAGTCGGTATGCTGATAAGCATTCATATCCAATGATCCATCAACTAATGAAATGTTAGGTGTATTATAGTCAGTAAACAGGACTATGTCTAATTCAATGCCATCTTCCTCAGCTTTATCAGCAACAAACTCCCATATATCAGCCAATTCTTCACCGACCGTTCCGATAGTCACAGTTTCACCTACAAATTCTTCAGAAAATACCTCAGCTTTAGCAGGAGCCATTGGTTCTAAGAATAAGAATAATAACAAACTAAAAAGCAACAGTTTTATTCTTTTTTTCATTTATATAAACATCCTCTCAATTCAATATGAATAGAATTATAGCACAACTTGTTAACTATAAGAAATAAAATTGCACTTAAATAAATATAACAGATAATGAAAATATAATATAACAGTTTGATATGTTTTTATTCACATGAAAAAGTTTCATATTAAAATTTAATTGAATTAAACACGGATTTACTCATATGGTTTAATTGTGAAAACAATAACAAACTTCTGGACTCGCCAAAAAAATATGTTATAATAAGTTTATAAGTAAAATAAATAGCTTAAAGGGGAGAATTGTAATGGGAAGAAAGGTTCAGACATTTAATTTTCATTTCCATAATGGTGGCCAATGGGAAATTCCAGTAGATTTAGTCGGTGATATTTGGATTAAACGTGTTTCAACAAGTTTAGGTAGAATTAATGATGGAGAAATTGTTGAGATTCATCCTTCAGAAGCTTTCAGAATGGAATTACTACCTGAAGCTGATACTTTTCAAACAACAGACATTAATCAAGGTGGATTAGAGGCTGGAATGTTTGAGACAGTGATAAAAAATCAAGATATCGAACGATTGACAGTCGTATGGGATAATGAAGACAGTGAAGAAGTTTACTTCCCATTCGAAGTAACCGAAGAAAGTGGTACAGTGAATAAATTCATGTCCGGAAAAATCCAAGATAAAAAATTATACTTAGTTATTGATGTAAATAATCATGTGAATGATATTTACCCAAATTAATTTAAACTAAAACCTTTGATCATATTTTGATTAAAGGTTTTTTATTTGGAATGCTTTAAAGAAGCTGTTACTTGTACATTTTAAAGATTTGTGGTATATTGGTTAAGGAATTTAGAAGAGACGGGGAGGAGTGAGCGGTGACGCTTGCTCCTTTCATATTTATAACTAAGAATTTAATTTAAAGGATGAGGTGAAATATTGAGTAAAGTTATTGAGTCCGTAGTTCCAGTAATTGAGCCAATTGTAGAATCAGAAAATTGTTATTTGGTTGATGTTGAATATGTAAAAGAAGGACCAAACTGGTACTTGAGAGTCTATGCCGATAAAGAAAAGGGAATAGATATTGAAGATTGTGCGAAAATTAGCGAAAAACTAAGTGAGGCACTCGATCAGATTAGCCCAGATCCATTTCCAAAAGCATATTTTTTAGAAGTGTCATCGCCAGGTGCCGAACGTCCATTAAAAACTGAACAAGATATCTTAAATGCTGTGGGCGAATATATTCATTTAGATTATTACGTACCACAATTTGGGGAGAAATTTCATGAAGGTACTTTATTAGAAGTCACGGATGAAATGTTCCAAATTGAAGTAACAATTAAGACAAGAAAAAAAGTACTTGAAATTAAACGCGATGCGGTATCAAAACTCCGTTTAGCAATTAAATTCTAAAAAATTAATGAGGTGATTAAGAAGATGAGTAAAGATTTAGTACAAGCTATGCAGATTCTTGAAGAGGAAAAAGGAATTTCTAGTCAGGTCATCAAGGAAGCTCTCGAATCGGCTTTAGTATTAGCGTATAAAAAAAGATACGATAATGCACAAAACGTTGAAGTAGAATTTGACGAAGAAAGTGGATCAATCAAAGTATTTTCAGTGAAAGAAGTCGTAGAAACTAAGTATGACCCTACTTTTGAAATTTCATTAGAAGAAGCTTTAGAAATTAATCGAGCTTATGAAGTCGGCGACAAAATCAAATTCGAAGTAACACCAAACGATTTTGGTCGTATTGCCACTCAAACAGCTAAACATGTTGTAATGCAACGAATTCGTGAAGCTGAACGTGACATTATTTATAATGAATTCATTCAATATGAAGATGAGATTTTAACTGGGACTGTTGAACGTTTCGAAAAAGGAATTGTATATGTCAACTTAGATAAAGTTGAGGCAGTTATGCCAATTCGTGAACAAATTGCTGGAGAAAACTTAGAAATTGACGAACGTGTGAAAGTGTATGTATCAAAAATTGATAAAACACCTAGAGGACCACAAGTGGTCGTGAGTCGTTCGCATCCGGATTTCTTACGCAGATTATTTGAACAAGAAGTGCCAGAGATTTATGATGGGATTGTTGAGATTGTTTCAATTTCACGTGAAGCTGGAGACCGTTCTAAAGTTGCGGTAAGATCTCGTGATGAGAATATTGATCCAGTTGGTACGTGTGTGGGTCAAAAAGGACAACGTGTACAAACAATCGTGAATGAACTGAATGGCGAGAACATGGATATTATTGAATATAGTGAAGATCCTGCAACATTTATCCGTAACGCTATGAGTCCTGCAGAAGTTATTAATGTAATTTTTGAAGAAGAAGGAAACTCTTGTATCGTTGTAGTGCCAGATTACCAATTATCGTTAGCAATCGGTAAAAAAGGGCAAAATGCTCGCTTAGCTGCGCGTTTAACATCACATAAGATAGATATTAAATCAGAAACAGCTTATGAAGAGTATTTATCAGAACAAAGTGCTGAAATCGAAGAAGATTACTTAGTTAATAATGAAGTAGAATTAACTGAAGAGTATGATGCATTCGATGAAGCTGAAATTATTGCTGATGTTGAAGAGATAGAAGAAATTGAAGATCATGATAGTGTCAATGAACAACTTGAAGAGCAAGATCTAGATGAGAATAATTACGATGCTGAAGCTGTAGAGGACGCAATTTCTGAAGTTGAGCATGATCATGAACAAGATTATGATGAATTGCTTGAAGAGCAAGAAGAACAAGCTGAATTATAATAAATGATAATTTTCATTAAAGGAGCGAACTAATGGCTGCTAAACAACGCAAACAACCAATGAGAAAATGCATTGTATCTCAGGAAATGTATCCAAAAAAAGAATTAGTGCGTGTTGTTAAATCCAAAGAAAACGAAGTTTTTCTTGATCCAACAGGACGAAAAAATGGACGAGGTGCTTATATAGCACTTGAACCTGAGTTGGCATTAAAAGCAAAAAAAGAAAAAACATTTGATCGTGCATTTGGTGTGAAGATTAATGATGAATTCTATGATGAGTTATACAATTATATTGATCATCAGAAAGCTCGTAAAGAACTACTATGAAAAATGATTTAAAGAAATTAAATATGTTAGGTCTAGCTATGCGCGCCAGAGAGATTATTTCTGGAGATGAATTGGTCGAAAAAGCGGTAAAAAATAACCGCGTTCGCCTAGTATTATGCGCGAGCGATGCCAGTGAGAAAACATTAGAGAGATACCGTTCTTTAAGTGAACGAAAAGATATTCCCCTTAACACAGAATTTACTAAGTATGAATTAAGTCAAGCTATTGGTAAAAACCGTTCAATTATCGGTTTGACAAATCAAGGCATGACAAATAAATTTTTATCTTACGATGTGGAGAGTGAGGAATCATATGACTAATTAATTAGGAAGGTGATTACATGACTAAACGCGTATATGAATATGCAAAAGAACATGATCTGACAAGTAAAGAGCTACTTACTATGGCTAAGTCAAAAGGCATGGAATTCGGTAGCCATATGTCTTCAATTTCTGAAGACCAAGAAAAGCAACTGAATAATATTATTAGTAATAAAAACAATAAGAAATCCGAAAAACCAGAAACAAACTCGAAAGAGGCAAATAAAGAAGGTTCAAACACTTCTCAAAATACGAATAAAAAAGCATCGGATAAAAACCAAGCAAAACAAAATCAACATAAAAAAGAGGAATCTAAAACGAATACTAAGCAGAATAACAACTCAAATAAGAACGCTTCTAATAACAATAAATCATCAAATCAACCTGGACGCCGTAATCGACGCAACCGTCGCGGTAAAGGGAACAAGAATTTCAAGAACACTTATTCTAAAGGGATTACACAACGTAAACATAAAGATTTACCAGAAAAATTAGTGTATTCTGAAGGAACAAATATTCAAGAAATTGCTAAAATGTTGCATCGAGATGCATCTGAAATCATTAAAAAATTAATGATGAACGGTGTTATGGCTAACCAAAACCAAGCACTTTCAAAAGATGTGATCGAATTAATCGCGCTTGAATATGGTGTAGAACCAGAAGAAAAAGTTGTTGTTGATGTATCTGATTTAGATGTGTACTTCGAAGAAGAACAAGATGAAGCTAAATTAACAACTCGCCCAGCTGTTGTTACTATTATGGGTCACGTTGACCACGGTAAAACAACATTACTTGACCAATTACGTCATTCACGTGTTACAGAAGGTGAAGCTGGTGGGATTACTCAACATATTGGTGCTTACCAAGTTGAAACTGAAGACGACAATATTATTACATTCTTAGATACGCCTGGACATGAGGCTTTCACAACTATGCGTGCTCGTGGAGCGGATGTAACGGATATTGCAATTATTGTTGTAGCTGCCGATGACGGTGTAATGCCACAGACAGTTGAGGCGATTAACCATGCGAAGGCTGCCGATGTACCAATTATCATCGCTGTGAACAAAATTGATAAACCAACAGCAAATCCAGACCGTGTAAAACAAGAGTTATCTGAACACGGAATTATTTCTGAGGATTGGGGTGGAGACAACATCTTTGTCGAAATCTCAGCGAAATTCAATCAAAATATTGAAGAATTATTAGAAATGATTGTACTAGTATCAGAAGTTCAAGAACTGAAAGCTAACCCTGACCGTTTAGCATTAGGGTCAGTTATCGAAGCACGTCTTGATAAAAACCAAGGTGCAACAGCTACGTTATTAGTACAAGATGGTACTTTAAATGTTGGAGATCCGATCGTTGTTGGTAATACGTATGGCCGTGTTAGAACAATGGTTAACGATATCGGACGACGTATCCGTACAGCTGGACCAGCCACTCCTGTTGAGATTACTGGTTTACAAACAGCACCACAAGCGGGTGACTTATTCGTAGTATTCGAAGATGAGAAAACTGCACGTCAAGCCGGTGAACAACGTGCACAAGAAGCTCAAGAAGCTCAACGTAGTTTAACAAAGAAAGTAACTTTAGATAACTTATTTGAATCATTACAAGAAGGCGAATTAAAATCAGTTAACGTGATTATTAAAGCCGATGTGCAAGGTTCAGCTGAAGCATTATCTGCAAGCTTACAAAAAATTGAAGTTGAAGGTGTGCGTGTAAATGTAGTTCACCAAGCCGTTGGAGCAATTAATGAAAGTGACATTTCATTAGCCGCTGCTTCAGGTGCGATTGTGATTGGATTTAACGTTCGCCCAACACCACAAGCGCGTCTACAAGCAGATTCTGAAGTTGTCGACATTAGACAATATCGTGTAATTTATGACGCTATTGATGAAATAGAAACAGCCATGAAAGGTATGCTAGACCCAGAATATGAAGAAGAAGTTCAAGGTCAAGCGCTTGTACGTGAGACATTTACAGTGTCTAAATTAGGTACGATTGCTGGTTCATTCGTTACTGATGGCTACATTGCTCGTGATAGTCAAGTTCGTTTAATTCGTGATAACATTGTAATATTTGAAGGTGAAATCGCAAGCTTGAAACGATTCCAAGATGATGCAAAACAAGTAGCTAAAGGCTATGAATGTGGTATCATGATTGAAAACTATAACGATGTTAAAATGGATGACGTTATCGAAGCATTCCATATGGTTGAAATAGAAAGATAACCTTTTAAGGAGGACGATACTATGGCAAAATACCGTGCAGGTAGAGTTAGACAAGAAATATTGCGTGAAGTTAATAATATCTTATTATTAGAAATTAAAGATCCACGTGTTGAAGGGGTAACAATTACCGATGTAAATGTTACTGGAGATTTACAACAAGCGACAATTTACTATAGTACTTTATCGGATAAAGCTGGTGAGAGACAAAAGACTCAAAGAGGTCTGGATGCTATTACAGGTAAAGTTCGTAGAGATTTAGGTAAGAAATTAACTTTATATAAAACACCGGAAATTAAATTTGAACGTGATCGTTCAATTGATTACGGTAGTCATATTGATTCGTTATTAAACCAAATTAAAGTGGACTATAACGAAGAAAGTGACAACGAAGCGTAAAGACTTAAACCATTCAAGTCACATTTGTGATTTGAATGGTTTTTTGCATGTGCGCCCGGCATGGGCGATAACTTGGTGGTGAAAGTCCACTACAGACTTGGCAGTAGGAACTGTTAGCTAAAGGCAAGGGTGTCCACCGTGAGGTGGAATCTGAAGGAAGCCGGAG
>NZ_JBGQQX010000049.1:0-15270 GCF_045528525.1 Ruoffia sp. FAM 26255
TGGTGAATTAACCATATCAGAAAGGGGGTCTTTTTTCATCACCTAATGGGTGATGAAGCAGATTACTTTAAAGACTATTAAATCAATGTTAGGAAAGACTATTAGTAAAACTATGAATTATTCAGGATTAAGTAGATATATTAAGTTTAGGAATAGACCTGAATTAGATTTTAAAATCTAGTTTAGGTCTATTTTTGTAAAAAAAAATTAAGGGATGGGGAATTATGATGAAACTTAGAAAAATTGGATTAACATTATTATCAGCTCTATTACTTTCGACAACAGCACTGTCACCGGCAGTTACTTTTGCACAAGAAAATATTATTATTGGTGGGAATTTAGAATTAACTGGGAATGCTGCAGCCTATGGTTCACCCGCAGCTGATGCAATAAATTTATTCATTCAACAAATTAATGACAATGGCGGAATCCTAGATGGCCGTATGTTAGAGGCAGAGATTATTGATAACCGATCTGATTTAACTGAATCGGCATCAATTGCAACGCGTTTAGCTGGTAGCGAGGCCGTAGGAATTATTGGACCTACAGCCACAGGTGTAGCCAAAGCTGCTATTCCTATTACTAATGAAGCTGGAATTGCGAATATTTTTGCAGCGACTACAGGTGACGGCCTAACATTAGCGGATGATGGTTCATTATTAGAATATATCTTCCGTGTTTGTTTTGAGGACTCATATCAAGGTTTAGCTGCGGGGGCTTATACAGCGAATGAATTAGGTTTCTCAAAAGCAGTTATTCTAACAGACCAAGCCTTAGATTACTCACTTGCTTTAGCTGATTCATTTACTGAAACATTCACAGAGAATGGTGGAGAAATCTTAGAGACACAATCATATCAATCTGGAGATACTGATTTCACAGCGTTACTTACTTCGCTATTAGGCAAAGACTTTGATGTCTTATACATTCCAGGTTATTATACTGAAACAGGGTTAATTATTAAACAAGCCAGAGAGATGGGGATTACTCAACCAATAATTGGTGGAGATGGATACCATAGTGATACATTAGTAGATTTAGCTGGGACTAGTAATGCCACTGACATCTACTTTACAACACACTTCTCTGAAGAAAGTGACAATCCAAAAGTACAAGAATTTTTAACTGACTTTGAAGAAATGTATGGCCGTTCAGCAGACACATTCTCAGCCTTAGGATATGATGCGATTGGTTTGCTTATTGATGCCATTGAAAGAGCGGGATCAACGGATAGAGATTCAATTCGTCAAGCTTTAGAAGAAACTGAAAACTTTGAAGGAATTACAGGAACATTCTCAATGGATGAAAACCATAATCCAACCAAATCTGCTTTAATGTTACGTCTAGAAAATGGAGAAATTGCGGAAGTATTTGAAGCTTCAGCTGAGGAATAAAGACAAAAAATTAGGAGGGAGACATATTAGTGTCACCCTCCCTTTTTATTATAAACTGAAATAATTAGTTAAGAAATGAGCTAGGCCATCTTCATCGTTGGTAAATTCAGTTTGAGTGTCAGCAACGCCTTTGATTTCGTCTGTAGCATTCTTCATTGCTACACCTAAACCAGCGTATTTAATCATTTCTAAGTCATTATTCTCATCACCAAAAGCTAGGATATTCTCATTTGGAATATGATAGAACTCGCTGACTTTATTCACTGCAACTGATTTATTGATTCCTTGACGAACGACTTCAAGAATGGGTAAAACGCCACCCCAAGTACGTACAGATACATCGTCACCGTAGCGAGCCATAATTCGATCTTCAATCGTTTTTTGCTTTTCAACGTCACATAGAATAGTTAAAGCGGTTGGATTCTGTGTTAAGTTTGCGCGGCTTAATTGACTGATCTCGGCTAAGTCTTTAGGGAAGAAGGGACTATCTGGTAAATTCATTGATGAAGTAAATAGTCTTTCTTTACCTTCGGCGATTAATAAATTGATATCTAAATTATCTTGATTCGCAAATAATTCAAAAGCGATTTCTTTATCCAATTCTTCATGATATGCAGGTAAGAAATGTGGCTTTCTTGGGTGGTGGCAATAAGCACCGTTAAAGTTTACCATCGGCGAATTGATATTCATTTCATTGTATATATTAATACTATTTCTATATGGGCGCCCTGTAACAATCATGACGATATGTCCGAGCTCATCAAGCTTTCTTAAAGTTTCAATTGTAAATCGAGAAAGTTTTGATTGATTATTTAAAGTTGTGCCATCTAAATCAATGGCAATAAGATGTTGATTCATATAAGAAACTCCTTTCATATATAGATGATTATACTTAATTATTTTCAATCATACAAATGAATGTTTAAATTGTTTTTCTTCGTCAATATTCGGTACAATATGAGATAGAAATAAATATTAACTATGGGGGAATTTTATGCGTCATATTACTAAATCCTATTATGTAAATGAAATACCAGTCATTGAAATTATCGATGCGAATTTAGAAGATAAAGCTGCGCCATTGGCTATTTTTTATCATGGTTTTACCGGTAGCAAGGACTCGAGTATGACCTTTGGGAATGAGATTGCTAAACGCGGATTCCGTGTTATTATGCCAGATGCTCAACATCATGGTGAAAGACGTAAGTACGGTGTCGATTTAAATGTTAATGGTATCTTATTTTTCGAAGCGTTGATGAGCAACGTTAAAGAATTTCCTGAAATAGTTCATTTTTATCGTTCGAAAGAATTAATTAAAGATGACTTTATTGCAGTAGCTGGAATGTCAATGGGTGGTATGACCACTTCGTTAATACTCAAAGCAAATAAAGAAGTCAATGTTGCCGTTGTATTAATGGGATCTCCTCAACAAATCAAATTTAACGATTGGATTGTTAATCAATATGTGAGTCATGGCGGTGAAGTGGATCAATTAGCTCCAAATGCTAAAACCATCTATGAATATATGACTGAATACTTCAAGAAATATGATTTGGGACTTGATCCTCAAGCGATTAATCAGAGACCACTATTATTCTGGCATTCTAAGCAGGACCCAGTTGTACCATATATCTATGCTGAAGAATTTGTGGAAGCTGCTAAAAATATTCCAGAAGGTAAATACGTATACTTAAAACTAGACGATCAGGGTGCACATAAAGTACCTTTCATCGAAATGGCAAGAATGGGTGAGTTTATTTCTGCTGCCTATAATGAAGAAGTTGAAAATGTTTATGAAGTAGCCGAAGAAAACTTCAATAAACTTTGGGGTTAATCACTGAAAAAATTTAAATATGTAACAATTTCGCTAAAACGCTTTAATTATTAATTGAAGCGTTTTATTTTACGTGATATTATAAATACATCAGATGATTGGGAGGGTTAATTTAAAATGAATCTTAAAACAAAAAGTAAACAAATAATTGAAGTCGATGGTTTAAAATTTAAAGACCTAAACAACAACGGTGTATTAGATGCTTATGAGGACTGGAGATTATCAAGTCGAGAAAGAGCTGAAAACCTTGTCTCATTAATGAATATCGATGAAAAAGTTGGTATGTTAATGATTAATCAATTTGGTATGGGGAAAGCGAAAAAAGAAGGCGAAAATACCGAAATCTTAGATGAAGTATTTGAGAAAGCTGACGGAACACCAATGAAGTCGCTAGATAAATATCCGATGACTGAAACGATTGAGAAATTACACATGCGTCATTTTATCTTAAGAGATAATATGCCGAATGAAGATATTAATGAATGGGTTAATAAAATAACGAAGTGGCTGAGGCAACTCGTTTAGGAATTCCAGTAGTTGTTGCATCGAATTCAAGAAATGAATTTTCTAGCAAATTACTGGCTGAAAATCTTGAGAAACTGCCATTCTCACTATATCCAGGAATATTAGGAATCGCTGCGGCTGTACAAGGTGATCTTGAACAAGGTGAAGGCTATAAGATCATTGATGATTTTGCTAAATATAGTAAAAATGAATGGTTAGATTCAGGTATCCGTAAAGGTTATATGTACATGGCTGACGTTGTGACAGGTCCAAGATGGCAACGTACTGATGGAACATTTGGTGAAGAGCCTGAATTAATTAGTGAAATTATTGCCCGTTTAATCAAAGGCTTCCAAGGTGAAGAGCTTAATGAAGACTCGATTGCCTTAACAATCAAGCACTTCCCAGGGGGGGAGCAAGAGAGAACGGATTTGACCCTCATTATAAAGAAGGAAAATGGAACGTATACCGTACAGAAGGTAGTTTAGAAAATTATCACTTACCTCCATTTATCGAAGCGGCGAAACATAATCCAAGTTCAATGATGCCATATTATTCAGCACCAAGTATTGAGAAAAGTCATTTCCAAAGCTTTGATGGAGAAGCAATTCCTTTTGAGGAAGTTGGAATGGCATTTAACCACTATATCTTAAACAATCTACTACGTGATAAATTAGGATTCACTGGATACATTAACTCAGATACAGGAATTATGGGTAAAACTGGCTGGGGTGTTGAAGACTTAACGGTTCCTGGATGTTTTGCTAAAGCAATTAATGCTGGGACAAATCTAATCAGTGGAACAAACCAAGTTAAAGACTTGAAAAAAGCTATTACAACTAACTTGATTTCACCACAAAGAATCGATCAAGCGAATGTGAATGTTTTAATTGAGATGTTTGATTTAGGATTATTCGATAATAAAACTTATGTCGGAGACCAACCTGTAGTCAATGAAGCAACTAAGAAAGAAGCTGAAGAAGCGGCATACCAAACACACTTAAAATCAGTGACTTTATTAAAAAGTGATAATGTCTTACCAGCTAAAGGACAAAAACTATTCGTTAAAGCCTTCGGTAGAGGTGAAGAAGAAACTGAAAAATATCAAGAACTTCTATTAAAAGACGTGCAGGCATTAAATATCGATATTGTTGAAGATTATAAAGAAGCCGACATTGCGGCGCTATTCTTATACCCAGTGAGTGGTTCGTATTTTGATGCGACACCTGGTTTATTAGAATTAGAAATCTGTGAAGATAAGACAAACATTGCACTGAATGGCGACACATATAAAGAAACAACTTTAAGCAACTTCTATGAATTAAATAAAATCGTAGACTATATGCACGAAAACGACAAAAAAGTTGTGACATCAGTGAATATAATCTTGCCATGGATTTTAGAGAATGTTGAGAAGAAATCAAATGCCTTACTTGTTGGCTATGACACATTCCCTGGAGCAGTGCTTGAAGTTATTCTTGGGCAATTCTCTCCAATTGGAAAACTTCCTTTAACATTACCTAAAAACAGTAAAGTAATTGGTGTTGATGAATATGGTGTATCAATTTCACGAAACGACGTACCAGGTTATGATAAAGATAAATACATGCGTGAAGGTATGACTTATGCTTATGTTGATCAAGCGGGGAATGAATACCGAAGTGGCTTTGGTTTAAATTATTAAATTCTTCTACATAGATGTGCTTATCTTTTACATATCACTTTTAAACGTTATAATGTAAATGAATTAAAATGATTAGATATGGGGTGAGTAGGTGGAGCCAATGTTTTGGAAGCGAACGGATGATTATTACTATTTAAAGTTAGAAACGCATTATTTAGATATACCTTACTATAATCAGAAAAGACGCATCCGTGTTTTATTACCGAAAGATTATAAAAAAGATGTTGAGAATGCT
Organism: Ruoffia sp. FAM 26255; assembly: GCF_045528525.1. NCBI lineage: Bacteria > Bacillati > Bacillota > Bacilli > Lactobacillales > Aerococcaceae > Ruoffia > Ruoffia sp. FAM 26255. The sequence continues at coordinate 5,652 of NZ_JBGQQX010000049.1, forward strand.
TACCCTGTATTGTATATGCATGATGGGCAAAATGTGTTTTATAGTAAAGAGGCATTTGTAGGTCATTCTTGGAAAGTCATTCCAACGATAAAAAATAATAAAGAGTTACCTAAAATGATTATTGTTGCAGTAGATAATGCCAATGAAAATCGATTAAATGAATATTCGCCGTGGCCAACAGATCAAACGAAGACTGAAGAATTTCAGAATGTCGGTGGAGATGGGGCCTTGCATGGTGAATGGTTTGTTAACGAATTAAAACCCTTTATTGATGACAATTATCGAACGCTACCTGATAGAAAGAATACTTTACTTGCTGGAAGTTCAATGGGTGGCATTATGGCAGCCTATATGGGGAGTAAGTATCCAGAAGTATTCGGAGTCCTTGGAGTATTCTCATTAGCTTCATGGTTTAATGAAGAGCAATTTTTATCTTTCATCAAAGCGCATCCTTTAAACCCAGATACGAAAGTATACATTCAAGTAGGGACAAACGAGGGCGATGATACCGATGCTAGTTTTATCGATGGTAAGATGAATCAACAATATATTGATTGTAATCTTCGATATTATAATAATTTACTGAAAATGAATCATCCCATAGATAATATTTGGTTACGAATTATGGCAGACGAAGAGCACCATGAACTTTATTGGGCGCGACATTTTCCAGAATTCCTAAGATATGGCTTTGATATTATTAATGGTGATAATTAATCTTATTTTTCTTTTAAAAAGACTGGATTATCTAAAAACTTGCGTTATAATGTAAATCTCTTAGATATTTTAATAAAGGAGTTTTTACAATTAATAAACATCAATTTATAACACATACAATTGAATTAGTTGATGAGAACCATCCTTTGATTGCTCAGTTTCAACTTTCTTTAATGTTGCTAGTACCTAGCAGTTTAATAGCAACGGATATTCGCACAGGTTTTCCAAACTTAGTGAGCAATGAGCGGATAATTATTGACCAATTTGTTCTGATGCAATTTGAGGATTACAACAAGAATGCTGATAGTCAAAAACTGAGACCCTTATTATATGCAGATAATTTTCTACAAATTATTGAAGATGATTTATTTAATTATTATCAGACACATGATGAGATCGAATTAGTAAGTTGTAATTTGAATTTGTTTACCGATGTAAGGGCAAATTCAGCCATCAAACTTTTTTCATCGAATCCCGAAGATACAACTAGAGATAATTAGCAAAAAGAAAACTCCCATAAAGGAGTTTTTTCTTTGCATTCAATGATTATGCTAAAGCATCAACGATTGCTTTGTTAAATGCATCAATATCTTCTGGTGTACGACTTGAGATAATTCCTGAAGGATCAATAACAACTTCTTCATCATAGTAGTTAGCACCAGCATTTTTCACATCAATTGCGACTTGTTTCACACTCGTAATGTCTTTTCCGCGCAGTATATCTGCATTGACTAATAATTGTGGGCCATGACAGATTGTAAAAATTGGTTTACGAGCAAAAGCAAATTCTCTAACGAAATCAACGATACGATCGTCTTTTCTTAATTTGTCTGGAGAAAATCCACCAGGAATCAGTAAAGCATCGAAATCTGATGATTTCACTTCCTCAATCCCTTTGTCGATTGTAACCTCTGCTTCACCTTTTTTCCCTTTAGCCGTATGTCCTGCTTCAGGTCCAATTGTTATAACCTCGTGACCTGCTTCTACTAACACATCACGCGGAGAAGTAAATTCAATATCCTCGAATAAGTCTGTTATTACTGTAGCAATTTTTGCCATTAATAAAGTCCTCCTTTGAGTTTTCTACCTACAGTTTAACAATCTGGTAGATGAATGCAATTGATTTGCTTGAAAGTCCAGATATGTTGAGTATTAAGTAAGAAAGAATGCTCAGTATCTGATATAATTAAAGTAAAAAAAGAGGAGGTGTGTTTAAAGTGAAAATAGCTTTAATCGCACATGATAAGAAAAAAGATAATATGGTAAATATTGCGGTAGCCTATCGACATATATTTGCTAAACATGAATTATTTGCTACAGGTACAACAGGTCAAAGAATTATCGAAGCCACTGGTTTAAAAGTTCATCGTTTTAAATCTGGACCATTAGGTGGAGATCAACAAATTGGTGCAGCAATCTCAGATGATCGTATGGACTTAGTATTATTCCTAAGAGATCCCTTAACTGCTCAACCACATGAACCAGATGTGTCTGCCTTATTACGTCTTTGTGATGTTTACGATATTCCATTAGCAACAAATATGGGTACAGCTGAGATTTTAATTCGTGGGTTAGAAAGTGGATTTGTTGACTGGAGACATATTCGTCAAACTCAAGAACACAATAAGATTGATATTTAATTGATGACATTAGGAGGTATGTGAGTGAGTAATTTAAAACAAATGATATTAGAGCATGGAAAAGTTTATCCTGGGAATGTCTTAAAAGTTGATTCATTTTTAAATCATCAAATCGATCCACATGTGATTAAAAGTATCGAAAATGATTTTTATCAATACTTTAAAGATAAAGGTGTCACAAAAGTATTAACTATTGAATCATCTGGTATTGCACCAGCTTTAATGGTTGCCTATCGTTTGGATGTTCCAATGTTATTCGCCAAGAAAGCTTTACCAAGTACAATTAAATCAGAAGATAAATATGAGACTCTGGTTCATTCATATACAAAGAATACAACTAGTAATGTGTTTATATCAAAAGAATATCTTAATAAAGATGATAAAGTATTAATTATAGATGATTTCCTAGCTAATGGCGAGGCTGCTTATGGTTTAGCAGATTTAATCGAGCAAAGTGGGGCGGAAACAGTAGGTATAGGTATTTGTATTGAGAAATCCTTCCAACCCGGTAGAGAAAGATTGGAAGATTCCGGACACGATGTCTATTCGATCTGTCGAATTAAATCATTAGATGATGGGAAGATTGAATTTTATGAATAAAAAATAAAGGTCAAAAAACATTTGACCTTTCCTGACTAAAGGTATATAATAAATATAGCCTCAAGAGGAGCTTATATTTATATAGAAAAATAATTGACCAATTTTGACCAAAAGAAAGGCTGTGTAAATATGATTGATAAATTAACAACCACTATGCAACAGGCAATTGGTGAGGCACAGCAAGTAGCCATAACACGGCAACATCAACAAATAGATATTGCGCATTTATGGTTAATCATGCTACAAGCAGACCATTTTGCTTATAAATTATATAGTGAACAAAATATTCCAATGGATCAATTTGTTCGTCTAGTTGAAGATGAAATTGATAAAATATCACAAGTAAGTGGGAGTAATGTACAATACGGACAAGGTATTAGTCAGAACTTAAATCGCTTATTACAAGATGCAACGACGATTGCAGCGGAATATAATGATGAGTATCTTTCAACGGAAATCATTCTGTTGGCTTTATACAAACAAAAACATAATCCAATCGTTAAGTTTTTAAATGATAATGGCTTAACTGAACAAAAATTTAAAGATAGAATTGAAGAATTGAGAGGAGGAAATCGTGTGACATCTCAAAATCAAGAAGAGACATATGAATCTCTAGATAAATATGCGATTAACTTAAATGAAGCAGTCAAAACAAATAAAATGGATCCAATCATCGGACGTGATGAAGAGATTCGTGATGTAATTCGAATTTTATCACGTAAATCTAAAAATAATCCAATCTTAATTGGGGATCCGGGTGTTGGTAAAACCGCGATTGTTGAAGGACTAGCACAAAGAATTGTTCGAAATGATGTACCGGAAAACTTAAAAGGAAAAACTCTTTATTCCTTAGACATGGGTGCATTAATTGCCGGAGCAAAATATCGTGGAGAGTTTGAAGAACGCTTAAAAGCTGTATTAAAAGAAGTGAAAGATGCAGAAGGGCAAATACTTCTATTCATTGATGAAATTCATACAATTGTCGGAGCAGGTAAAACTGAAGGTTCAATGGATGCTGGGAATCTCTTAAAACCGATGTTAGCCCGTGGTGAATTGCATTGTATTGGAGCAACGACACTAGATGAATACCGCCAAAACTTTGAAAAAGACAAAGCTTTAGAAAGACGTTTCCAAAGAGTTATGGTTAATGAACCAAATGTTGAAGACACTATTTCTATTCTACGTGGTTTAAAAGAACGTTATGAGATTCACCATGGTGTGAATATTCATGACAATGCCTTAGTAGCTGCAGCAACACTTTCAAACCGTTATATTACTGATCGTTTCTTACCAGATAAAGCACTCGATTTAGTTGACGAAGCTTGTGCGACAATTCGTATGGAATTAAATTCAGTTCCATTAGAAATTGACCAAGTCAATCGTCGTTTAATGACTTTAGAAATTGAAGAAGAAGCATTGAAAAAAGAAGATGACGACGCAAGTAAACGTCGCTTAGAGATTCTTCGAGAAGAGTTAGCAAACTTACGAGAAGAAGCGAATAACTTGAAAGCTCGTTGGGATATTGAAAAAGAAGAAACAAATAAATTACGTGATAAACGTGAACAACTAGATCAAGCTCGTCATGACTTAGAAGATGCAGAAGCTGAATATAATTTAGAAAAAGCGGCTGAATTAAGACATGGCATCATTCCTGAACTGGAGAAAGAATTAACAGCCATAGAGAATGAACATGTTGAAACTGAAGTACAAAGCCGACTCACACAAGAATCAGTAACAGATGAAGAAATTGCTAAAGTTGTTGGTCGTTTAACTGGTATTCCAGTGAACAAAATTGTTGAAGGCGAAAGAGAAAAATTATTGCATCTTGATGACGTCTTACATAGAAGAGTCATTGGACAAGATGAAGCCGTTCGACTTGTTCATGAAGCAGTGCTTAGATCACGTGCTGGAATTCAAGATCCTAATCGACCAATTGGTTCGTTCCTATTCTTAGGACCAACGGGTGTTGGTAAAACAGAATTAGCTAAAGCACTCGCTGTGGCGTTATTCGATTCTGAAGATCATATGGTTCGACTTGACATGAGTGAGTATATGGAGAAACATACGGTGTCTAGATTAGTGGGAGCTCCTCCAGGATACATTGGACATGATGAAGGTGGACAACTGACTGAGGCCGTACGTAGAAATCCATACACAATCATTCTTTTAGATGAGGTTGAAAAAGCCCATCCAGATGTTTTCAATATATTACTTCAAGTATTGGATGATGGTCGATTGACCGATTCGAAAGGACGCGTTGTAGACTTCAAAAATACTGTCATCATAATGACAAGTAATATCGGGTCACACTTGCTTCTTGAAGGTGTAGAGGATAATGGCGAAATATCTTCAGAAACTGAAAAACAAGTAAACCAATTATTACGTCAACAATTCAAACCAGAATTCTTGAATCGTATAGATGATACTGTTCTATTCTCTCCATTAACATTAGACAATATGAGTGGTATCGTGCTTAAAATGATTGAAAATCTTTCAAATAGATTAGCAGATCAACAAATTAAATTAGAAGTGACAGAATCAGCTACCCAATGGCTAGCTGAACAAGGATATGACCCAATTTATGGAGCGAGACCATTACAACGCTTTATAATGAAAGAATTGGAAACACCATTAGCTAAAGAAATTGTAGCAGGGAATGTGTTGCCAAACTCTATTATAACAGTTGATGAAAGCGATGGACAACTTAGCTTTAATAGCACCGAAGTTATGGTATAACCTATAAGATATTCAACCAACGTATTGAAAAATGCGTTGGTTTTTTTGTTTAGTTAAACTTAAGACAGACGGTTTATAATACAAAAAGTAATATGGCTATATTGAGAAAAATAAATATGGTATATTAAAAGGAAATAACGGAGGTGAAATATGAACAAAATAAAGAAATATCGCTTTGATATTATTAAATATTTGTTTATAGCAGGTTTAATTGTATTGGCGATTGTTAATTTTGTCAGACTAAAAAATATTTTTAGTTATTTATTAACAATTTCAATGCCAATTATTTTAGGTTTTATTATTGCGTATATACTGAACATCCCGATGGTGATGTTGGAGAAATTATATTTTCCCAATAGTGACAGTATTGTTGTGAAAAAGACACGCAGGCCAGTTAGTATATTAGTATCTATTATTATAATAACGGTCGTTTTAATTTTCATTCTAAATTTAGTGATTCCTCAATTGATATCAGTCTTTGGCCGAATCATTGAAATAATCCCAGTCTTAGCGAATGGAATTCAAAGTTGGGTGATAGAGAATGAAGAAATATTCCCGCCATTAGCGGAGTTTGTTGAAACATTCCAAATTGATTGGCAAAATATTGTCACAAATATGATTTCAATAGTGAATCGTTTTACCACAAATATTATTGAGACAACTCTCTCAACAGTAGGTTCAGTCTTTAGTATCGTAGTTAATCTATTCCTTTCATTGATGATTTCACTTTATGTCTTGATGTCTAAGGAAACTTTAGATAGACAGTTTAGAATCTTATCTGAAACGTATCTGCCTGAAAGAGGGCATAAAGGTCTAATGTATGTGTTGGAAGTTACTGATTATTCGTTCCGTCACTTTATCACGGGAGAAGTACTAGAAGCTTTAATACTTGGATCGCTTGTGACTGTTGGTATGTGGATTTTCCAATTCCCATATGCTTCAATGATTGGGGCATTAACAGGTGTGACAGCGTTAATACCTGTATTGGGAGCCTATATTTCAGGTGCCATTGGATTTATTATAATTTTCGTTGATTCACCAATTCAGGCTTTAACTTTCTTAGTCTTTATTATTGTCATACAACAATTAGAAGGAAGTCTCATATACCCTCGTGTAGTAGGTGGATCGATTGGACTCCCTGGCTTGTGGGTATTAATATCCATTACAATCGGTGGGGGCTTATTAGGGATTTGGGGAATGCTTCTTGCTGTTCCATTAGTATCAACTTTGTTTAAGTTATTAAAAAATGACATAGAATACAGAAGAAACACTAGATATCAAGAACAAGAGTATGTTGACGCAGTCGAAGATATAAACGAAACAAATGAATTGGAAGGTACAACTTAGTAATTTAATAACCAACCAATTTTTTACTAATTATTTACAGATATTTCTTCGGAAATCCTCATATTAGTGGTATAATGAATATGAGAGGAGGGTAAATATGATTGCAAGTTTATTAATAGGTATGCTGTTACTTAGCTTATGTCTATTTTACAGTCCAAAATGGCTGTTCTTAGGATTAGCAGTAATAGCATATGGTTTTTATTTTGGAATGCCAGGTCAAAACTTACTCGTGTTCATAATTTTCATACTAGGTATACTCATGTTAATTGTGGAGTTTTATGTTCCTGATTTCGGTATTATTGGTATGTTTGGTTTATTAGCAATAAGTATATCTCTTTATATGCACTTAAACGACATTGGTGATGTAGTATTAACACTATTAGCAATGATTCTTGTCAGCGCGATTGGAATATTTGTCCCAATAAAATTAGGTAAAGATTTAGCTATTAGTAATGGATTTGTACTTGGGACTTCTTCTGAAAAAGAAAAGGGTTACTCGAGTCATAAAGATTTTACATTTTTATTGGGTGAAAAGGGTGTCACAGTCACAGCGCTTAGACCTGTCGGACGTGGTGAGTTCGATGGGGAGTATTATGAAGTTGTTAGTTCTGAGGACATGATTCAAAGTGGGACACCAATTTTTGTTTCAAAAGTTGAAGGCGCAAAAATTTACGTAAGAAAGGAAATATAATATGAATAATTTTCAAAATAATGATTTTGAGGTGTCGTCTCTAATTTCGATAGGTATTATTATTGTTATTTTAATAATACTAATTTCTTTATTCTTTAGATTCGTACCCGTAGGCTTATGGGTTACAGCTTATTTCTCAGGTGCTAAAGTTTCAATCGGTAACTTAGTAGGTATGAGATTACGTCGGGTTCAACCGTCAGAGATTGTACGACCACTAATTAAAGCAACAAAAGCTGGACTTACATTAGATACGAACCAATTAGAGGCGCATCACTTGGCCGGGGGAAATGTCAACTTAGTTGTTGATGCACTGATCGCCGCTCAAAGAGCGAACATTGATTTGGTATTTGAACAAGCTGCAGCGATTGACTTAGCTGGACGTAATGTATTTGAAGCTGTTCAATTTTCAGTAAATCCGAAAGTAATTGAAACGCCACTTATTTCTGCCGTTGCAATGAATGGTATTGAAGTAAGAGCGAAAGCAAAAGTAACGGTTCGAGCTAATATCGAACGACTCGTGGGTGGTGCTGGTGAAGAAACAATTATTGCCCGTATCGGTGAAGGGATTGTAACGACTGTTGGTAGTTCAGAAAGTCATTCAAAAGTCCTTGAGAATCCAGATTCCATCTCACAAACAATTCTACGTAAAGGGTTAGACTCAGGTACTGCCTTTGAAATTCTATCCATTGATATTGCCGACGTGGATGTTGGACGTAACATTGGCGCGAAACTTCAAGCGGATCAAGCGATTGCTGATAAAAACGTTGCACAAGCTAAAGCCGAGGAGCGTAGAGCGTTTGCAGTTGCAGAAGAGCAAGAAATGGTTGCTGAAGTTCAACGTATGCGTGCGCGTGTGGTTGAAGCTGAGGCTGAAGTACCATTAGCAATGGCAGAAGCTTTCAAAAAAGGAAATCTTGGTGTCATGGATTACTACAACATGAAAAATATAGAATCAGATACATCAATGCGTGATTCGATTGCTAAAGGAACGAATTCATCCGAAGAAGGTAGAGAATAATGAATTTTCTAGTTGGTGTATGGCTAATATATTTATTAGGTTCGTTCTTATTTTCAGTGTTTGCACCAAGAATTAGAAATCAGCATAAGAATTATCAAGATTCAGGGATTGATAATCATGAATCGGTAGAGAAACCCATTACCAAGTCAACAAATAAAGAACAGTTACAACGTAAGTCTGATATTCGAGCTCGAAATGAAAGAGTTCAAGCTATGCGAAAAAGACATAATAATCAGAGTGACAATTCGAAGTTAGTGAAAAACATGTCTTTAAACCAATTAAATAATAGTTTAAAAAAAGCTAATAATGCGCTGAGAAATACTGAAATATCTTCTGAGCAAAGTTTTGAATCACAGGATGATTATCAAGTTGATTTTACAAAAATCGCTGATTATGACAATCCAATTGATCATTCTTATATGGAAGGGGAAAGTCCAGAGCAATATTTAAATGAATTAGAAAATTGGTACGCAGATGCTTCAATTGAAGATGTTTCATGGATGGAACTAGATAATACAAATATCCTCCATGATGAACATACACAAAAAGCAGCCAGACCTAAAAATCAAACTGTCAATCATATGTATCACTCTATGAGAGATGGGGCAAAGCTAAGAGAAATGATGATTTTCAATGAAATAATTAACAAGCCCAAGAGTCTTCGACATAAATAATTGAATGACAAAAGATGCGAACGAAACCAATGTAAATTTGGAAGAGTTCGCATTTTTTACATTTATGTATGACGAATTTACAATTTAAGTGCAACAACAATAATAAAATAAAAAAAGATCCATAGTTTTCCTATAAAATAGATGTACCAACCAACTATTAGAAGGAGAAAGCTATGAATCCATACACACATCTTAC
>NZ_JBGQQX010000050.1:0-14574 GCF_045528525.1 Ruoffia sp. FAM 26255
TTACTCTTACCTCGAGAAGAAACAACTGTGTCGAGTTCCCAATGCCCGAACTCTTTTCGATTCTTCACAGATTTGGGGCGTTTTGAGATGGGAGTGCCGATATTAAACTTTCCTCGCGTTTCTTGAGACTCTCGACTTTTCCCTTTGTGTCTTAAGACAGTTAGGGGTACCTTTAAGATATCTTGGTAAATCCAGTTATAGATGGATTTAAAGGAAAGTTTTCCCTGATAGTCTCGTCCAACAATTTGTTCAGGTGACCATGTACGTTCTAATTTATCTTGAATGTCTTTAAGTAGCTCGACCGTGTACTTAGGATTTCTACCCTTAAGACGTGCACGTTGATTGGCACCGTCATGGGTATCCTGAGCTTGGTATTGATCTGAAGGGCATCGTTTAAGTTCTCTATAAATCGTTGACCGATGGCGCCCGATTAATTGAGCAATGCGATTAATTTTATAACCTTCTTGATAGAGTGTTTCTATTTTTGAACGTTCCTATATGGTAAGATGTGTGTAGCTCATAACAGACCTCCGTGTTTATGTTTTTGTCGTTACTAACATTTTACACGAACCTGTTATGGGTTTCTTTATTTGTCGCACTTAATTTTACAATTCATCTTTACAAAAAAACACGAGTGAACCGTAGACCACTCGCATTGTGTATATTATTCAAAATAATAAACAATTAAATCATTCGTTTGATGCAATACTTTGTAATCAGTTAACTGATACTTCTCTAAGACTGATTGGATTAACTCTTCTTGCTTAAGTTGCGTACTATTAGTATAAATCGCTAAAGGCTCACCTAGGTCATGCGCCTCCATCACAGGCATGTAACTAGCGTCTGTCGACTCCAGTATCATAGGATAGACCTCATCATGTAAGGCGAGTTGGGGTGAGTATTCTGCGATTTGCCAGCGTGAAGCACTGAAGACCATCGCCGAATTGGTGGGATTTTCAAGAATACTTTGTGTTAAAGCCCCTTGATCTGAATATTGAAAGTAAACTGTCTCACGCTTGAAACCAAGTAAGACGATTAAACTTAAACCAAGAATGGTCATGGCAGTACTCCAAGGCTTACTTAAAATCGCCCGCAGGGAAAAGTAAATCACTAACACAACCGCCACAGCGACGACTGAATAAATTGGGTAAATGTAGCGGGCGGTATGATAACGAGATAAATCTTGAACGAGAAAGATATATAAGCCCATAGGCAGAATAATCATTGCAATTTGTAAGAAAGTCACTCGATTAATTAAGGTCTTGCTTTGCACACAAAGTAGAATAATACAGCCAATTAACACACCGATAAAGATTGGTAGCGACACATCAGCAAGTAAATCCTTTTGCACAAAACTTAAATATAATTTCAAATTCTCTGTGAAATTCGCATTATTGGCATTATTTAATACTTCAACACCTCGATTCGAAGCGAAAATATGTGAAAAGACCGCTGGGAAAATACCCCAAGCAACCCCAATTGCGCCTACTTCTATAACGCCCAGTATAATTGCTTTTTTAAATTCCTTAATCATTAGAAGGCCAATACATGCGACCGCCACAATAAAGAAGGCATACAAATAGAAATAATAATGAGTCAAAGCGCCCAATAAAGTAGCGATAAATATAGGTATCAAAAGAATTGTCGTATATGATTTATTAGAACGGCTATACCGTAAAAGTAGATATAACAAACTAATGACGAAAAAGCCCATCAGATGATACATCCGAATAAATAACATCGAACTTAACCCACCGATACTCAACCCCCAGAACAAGCCAGCAAAGATACTTAAATAAAAATTCTTCGTTAAGTAATAGATTGAGAAAAATAATACAATCATTGTCGCTATATGCGCCCCTAGATTAAGCGTTAAGCCCACCATCGGTGAAAAGCCACCTTGCCAAAAAGAGGCAATCGTGTGGAATAATAAATAATATAGCGGTGGATGCACGTCATTGACTTGATTAGACATTACCGACCCATATTCGAACGCTGTTGCGTGGTTAGGCATCAAGTAGTTTTGATAATACGTACTTGGCGTCCATTCATTGATTGCAGTTGGAAAGGGATTGTAGTAACTGTTGCTGAGACCATAAGAGTATATTTCATCAATATGAAAGCCTTGTTTAGCAAAAGCAAAGTGAAGCATTACGTAGACTAAAAGACCTAAAGATACGAGGACAGTCCCCCAGCGGAATAAATAATGTGTTCGTTTAATAGGTTGACCCTCCTTTCAAGCGTGTTTTCAAATGCAGTCATTATAAAATATTTAAAAACCTTATGCAATAAAATATTTTATCCAACAAAAAAGCGTAGAACAAAGGGGCTATCCCTTATATTCTACGCTCAATGTTTATTCAGAAACTAATTCAACAATCACACCTAAACCAGAGGCATCATTAAAGCTCAGTGAATTATCCTCTAGAGTATAATCAGCTCCTAAAGAATCTAAGTTACTGATCACTTCATTAAAGAAATCTTCGGATTGAGTTTCCCAAATCGTTGCACGAAGTCCTTGTTGGCCTTCTTCTGGTTGTGTAATCCCTTGATCGGCGAACCAATTATTATTTGCGATATGGTGGTGATAGCTTCCAGAAGCTTGGAAGAATGAGTCACCCTCAACATAACTTTGCGTGTTTAAATTAAAGACATCACTGTAAAATTTACCCGCTGCATCATAGTGGTCAGATACTAAATGGAAGTGTCCAATTTTAGTACGTTCATCTAATTGAGTGAATTCCTCAGTAGCTGATTCCATTAACTCAACATAGTCAAGTGGCTCGTTTAACATGTCAACAGAGTTACCACCTTCATCTTGAGGCCATTCTTCTACAGGGTAGTCCCAATATAATTCAATCCCGTTACCTTCAATATCAGCAGCATAAACCGCGTCACTCACACCGTGATAAGTAAAGCCTTCAATAGGCGACTGAGTTTCCATGAGATGGTTTAATGCACTTCCCAAATATTTGCGGTCATTGAATAGGAATGCTGTATGGTATAGCCCTGTTGATAAGCTGTCTCCACGAGGGATATCTGTCGGGAATATCTCAAGTAACGTACGTTCATCCGAAGTTCCTAAACGGTAATACCCATCTGCTTCTTCTAGAATCGTCATCCCCATGTTATATTCATAAAATTCAGCTAAGTTAACAGAATCGATTGAGTTAAGTTGATAACGAGCTGGATAAATAACAGCGTCAGAAGTGGCGTCTTCTTGCGCCATGGCTGTGAGTGGGCTCACGATAAGGGCAAGTAAGAATAGAGCGATAATTATTTTCAGTGTGTTCTTTTTCAAAAAAGTCATCCTTTCGAATTAATTAGTATTAAAACCAGAATAAGGTGTACAAGCCATAGCAAGTACACCTTTCAATGTTTTATTGTTTTATGAATTTTAGGATAATACCTGTTCCGGCCGGATCTTTAAAGTAAAGAGTCTCGCCATCTTTAGTAAATTCATGCCCAATGTCAGTTAATTTTGCTTGAATCGCTTTTAAATCTTCCGCAGAACCTGACCAAACAGAGTTACGTAAACCTTGTGTTCCGTCTTGAGCAGCAGGGATATTACGACCATTCCAAAGGTTGGCACCTAAATGATGGTGGTAGTCTTGTGTAGCCATAAATAAAGCTGCTTCATTCATAATGAATTTAAGACCTAAGCCCATCACTTCATGATAGAAACTTAAAGTTGATTCAATATCATTTACGTGTAAATGAATATGCCCCATCGTTGTTCCATTTGGTATACCGGTGAAAGGCACCTCTTGTGATGAAAGTACGCCTTCAGCGTCCAATGCGATAACGATTCCACCAATTAGGCCATTATCTTTAATGTCCCATTCACTTCTATCTTTATCAGCGTATATTTCAATACCGTTTCCTTCTGGGTCAGGTAAGTATAATGCCTCACTGTACCCGTGATCTGATGCACCTTCAACATTGACTTGGTTTTCTAGTAAGTGACGTAACATCCCACCTAAGTCACCGCGTGTTGGTAATAATAAAGCTAAGTGATATAAACCAGTCGTTCTTTGTGATTTTTCAGTTGTCGCCGGGTAAATTGAGATAAGTACAGTTCCGTCTGGTGTTCCTAAGTGATAGATTTTCCCAGCGTCATCTTTGCTTAGTAAAGTTAAGCCGATTTTTTCCTCATAAAAACTTGCTAATTCAGTTGGTTTTAACGCGTTTAATTCAATTCCAGTTGTTTGGATAGTTGTTGCTGATTGTGTAATTGCCTCGGTTGTCATATATGCATCTTCCTTTCAGTTGTTGCTTTTCTTTAATATCATTCAAACGTCAACTTGATGATATCATGATAAAAAGCAGACATCAATACGAATTCGAGATAAACAACACTTAAGAACACATTGACGATTAAGTCTATTTTTTAAGAGGGAAAACGAGCTATAGGGGATAATTTTCGACAATGAATCAATTATTTAATATAATGTATAGTAGAAACTATTAAATGTCTCGGAAGGAGAATATATATATGAATATCATGTGGATAATTATCGCCGTTATCGTGGTCATCGCGATTATCTGGGTACTTATTTATAATAATTTAATTAAACGTCGTAACTGGGTAGATGAATCATTTAGCCAAATCGATGTACAGCTACAACGTCGTAACGATTTAATTCCAAACTTAGTGAACACGGTAAAAGGTTATGCGAGTCACGAAAGAGAAACTTTAGAATCAGTCACTCAAGCAAGACAACAATTGATTAACTTGCCAAGTGATGCGGATCCAGCTGAAATTAATGCTAAGTCTAATGAATTATCAGGAGCTCTATCAAGACTATTAGTTGTCGCAGAGCAATATCCAGATTTAAAAGCGAATACGAACTTTACACAATTGCAATCAACCCTTGAGAAAACGGAGCAACAAATTGCGACGGCACGTCAACTGTACAACTCAACTGCAACCCAATATAACACAACCGTTGAAACAGTGCCGACGAATATTGTGGCAAATGTTCATGGCTTTAATCGACGAAGCTTACTAGAAACTCCAGAGGAAGCACGCCAAGTACCAGAAGTTCAATTTTAATAATCATTATAAATGATGCGACTTACCTAATAAGGTAGGTCGTTTCTTTGTTATTAAATAATTCATACAAACATGCTAAGATGGATATACGAAGGTCAGTAGGCGTATCTCTAGCAATTGCTTGTTAACTATTATAGAATATTTTTATGGAGAGATGTCATTGAGATACTCATTTGATACTATTAACTTCGGATAGTAAATGAATAATTGCATAATAATGCTTAGTTATTATTGTGCTGACTCATATAACTGCCATGGAATATAAGGGGAGTTTAATAAAGGAAATATGTAACATAAATGTCACATAAACTCGTGTTTTAACACTATTAATTTATGAATAAAATGGGTAGAATGTAGTATATTATGTTAAGAGATTAAATTGGAAGAAAGGAGGATGCGAGTGTGAGTCGTGTAAATTTATATGTTCATTATGATTCTGTTACTAACCATATTATGACTCGAGGTATTGATCTAGTCCTTGAGGATTTTGAATCCCAGTATATGCCGAATAATATAATACTTGCTCAAGCACCTCCTGAGGTTGGACGTTTTGACGCGCAAACAAATTTCAAAGTTTTACGAAATAAAACAGAAGTAGCGAACTACTTCGAAGCTAGTAGTAACGCAGAGTTGCGAATGTCAAATTGGATTGATTTTGAAAATATGGAATCCATGCACCAATTAACAGCCAATGAGATAGCTGAGATTTTATATTTGTTCCACGCAAATAAAGGCTTAAAGTCAGCATTTTTCTATAAACTTCAAAACAATTACGTATTTTTAAGGTTACCTAATGGCCTACTGAAAGTCTTTTACCGCTTTGTTTCACACTTCTATTCACGTTTTCAAAGAGTTATCCAAGCTAGAATGGTTGCGTTAGTGAATGAATCCCGTTCACTCTTTTTTATGCGAAAAGAAAAAGTAAATCCTTTACCGTTGAATATTGTGGAGCAAATCGCTCCGCTATTCTCTCGTGGAATAAAAATTAACTTTGTTCAAGCAATTCAAACGGGTACGTATTGGAAAGTGCCATTAAATATTATCGAAGACGAATTGACCTTATTAACGCAAGATCAAGTACCAAAAGAACACATTGGCTTTCTAGTTTATGATACGAACGCACAGCGCTGGACGTTAGAATTAGAAGTTATTGAAGACATCGATGATTTTGAATTACGAAGTCAAGGGGTTATATCAAGCAGTGTGGATGCTTAGTAAGCTTAGATAGTAACTTGCTTTATTCCATTATATAAATTAATATATAGTATTATGAATTAAATAGAAAAAAACATTATTTTTACAGTAGAAATATGGTATATTTACTATTGTTAAAATAAAAAATTTTTTATCTATTAGACGAGTTTACTATTGGAGGTTTAGACAATGAAAATCACAATGCTTTATGGCGGACAAAGCGCAGAGCATGATATTTCGATATTATCAGCACATAATATCGTGCAACAAATTATGTTCGATGTATATACAGTTCAACCTATCTATATTACCCGCCAAGGGAAGTGGATTAAGGGACCTTTATTGGAAGAGCCTAGCGCGTTCCCGGAACAGTTACGCTTAAGTTCCGCACAAGTAGAATCCTGGTGTGATAATGAAAAAGGTTCTTCGACCGGTATTAACATTAATCCTGGTGATATTGCGGAAGAGGATACAGTTGTCTTTCCAATTCTTCATGGACCAAATGGAGAAGATGGAACAATTCAAGGATTCTTAGAAATTCTAAATCTTCCATATGTAGGAGCAGGCGTAGCCGCAAGTGCTGCTGGAATGGATAAAATTATCAGTAAAAACTTATTTGAACGTGCAGGACTACCGCAAGTTCCTTACATCGCTTTCGATCAAAGAGAATGGCAATCAGATAAAGAAGACTTAATTGCGCGTTCAGAAGGTAGCTTGTTATATCCATTATTTGTTAAACCAGCGAATTTAGGTTCTAGTGTCGGGATATCAAGAGTGACTGACAGCAGTGAATTAGTTGAAGCTGTGGAATTGGCTTTACAATTTGATCGTCGTATCGTTGTTGAGCAAGGAATTCGCGCAGAAGAGTGTGAAGTGGCTGTCTTAGGGAATGATGATGCGCACGTCAGTGTGGTTGGACAATTGGTGAAGCAATCTGATTTTTACAATTATGATGAAAAATACATCAATAATACCGTTGAGATGCAAATTCCAGCTGAAATTCCTAACCACATCGCTAGCCAAGTTCAAGAATACGCGCTTGCAGCCTATCGTGCGATTGATTGTTCGGGCTTAGCTCGCGTAGATTTCTTCTTAACAAACAATGGAGACATCTATATTAATGAAATCAATACTATGCCAGGCTTTACCCAATACAGTATGTATCCGAACTTATGGTTAGGTACTGGCTTAAGTCAACGTGATTTAATTGATGAATTAATCCAGTTAGCCTTACGTCGCCATGAAAGAAATAGCCAATTAAAAGTCGATTTTTAGTCGAATACGAATCATTATTTTGCTTTGCAATAGTGATTCGTATTTTATTTTGGACAAAATATGATATATTTAACTAGATATGATAAATAACGAGAAATGTATGGTAGGTGAAACATGAAAAATATTAAATTAATGGATGTAGTTAAAGCAGTACATGCGATTGACTACACCGCAGAAAATAGAGACATTGAAATTAATAACGTAAAATTCGATTCCCGCCAAATAACTTCTGGAAGCTTATTCGTTCCGCTAACTAGTGGAAAGACAGACGGCCATGAATATATCCAAAAAGCAATCGAGAATGGTGCTATCGCAACTTTTTGGTCTAAAGACCAAGCTGAGGCTCCTTCGGAACAAATTGCCTGCATCTTTGTAGATGATACTTTAGAAGCGATGCAAGCCTTAGCGAAATACTACCGTGACATTCTAGACCCAATCGTGATTGGAATTACAGGAAGTAACGGAAAGACAACGACCAAAGATATGACAGCCAACGCGCTCATGGCAAAATACCAAGTGCATAAAACTCAAGGGAACTATAATAATGAAATTGGTTTACCTTATACGTTACTGCAAATGCCAGAAACAACGGAAGTTGTAGTATGCGAAATGGGAATGAGTGGTTTCGGAGAAATTAAAGCTTTGAGTGAAATTGCCCAACCGGATATTGCAGTCATCACATTGATTGGCGAAAGTCATTTAGAGTTCTTAGGATCACGTGCAGGAATTGCTCAAGCCAAATTAGAAATTTTATCTGGCTTAAAAGAATCTGGTCTATTTATTTATCCAGGTGACGAGCCTTTAATACAAAGTGAGATGCCAGAATTAAATAAATCCATTGATACGCTAAGTATCGGCTTTGACGAGACCAGTGATGTTTATGCGAAAGAATTAATTGAAGAACAAAGTAAAACTTACTTTAAAACAAACTTAGACGAAAATGTTCTATGTATGATTCCGGTTATGGGAGCGTATAACGTATCAAACGCCTTAATTGCTTTAAGTATTGCTAAAAGCATTAATGTTCCAATTGAACAAGCGATCTTCCAATTGTCTCAGTTTAAATTAACGGCGAACCGTTTAGAATGGCTAGAGATGAAGAATGGCGCTCAACTATTAAATGACGCCTATAATGCGAGCCCAACATCGATGCGAGCAGTATTACAAGCTTATTCAACACTTCAAACAAAAGAGAACGGTCGTAAAATTGCTGTCCTAGGAGATATTCGCGAATTAGGTCCTCACAGTGAACAATTCCACCGTGAGATTGCGAAAGATATTGTCCCGCAAAATATCGATGTCGTTTACTTGTTTGGTGAGCAAATGCAATATTTATACGAAGAATTAAAAGAAGTTTATGATGACACACATCTCATCTATGAACCAGAAAGCCATCAAATACTCATTGAACAACTTGAGAATACGGTTACTTCTGATGATATGGTCTTAGTTAAGTCAAGTTTCGGTGTTGATTTATTAAAAGTTGTGACACACTTAACAAGTAAGGAAACGCAATCATAAACAAAATGGTTGTGACGTAAGGATTAACATGTTACACTAACAAAGGTTAAAGTGAAAATTTACATAGCATCGCCTAATGACACATGCCCATTGCTTGATACTGAGTTGTGTCTAGGCGTTTTTTCTTTTTAAACAAACATATAACAAACAGGCAAAACAGAAAGAGGTAATACCTTAGTGAAATTTAATGAATTTAATTTAAAACCCGAACTAATCCATACTTTAGATGATATGGGGTTCGAGGAACCAACACCTATTCAACAACAAGCAATCCCACATGCACTAGAAGGACGCGACGTTATTGGTCAAGCTCAAACTGGTACTGGTAAAACAGCTGCATTTGGTCTTCCAATGTTGAATAAAATCCACAATAATAATAAAGGAATTCAAGGAATTGTTATTGCACCAACTCGTGAACTTGCAATCCAAGTTCAAGAAGAAATTTTCCGCTTAGGAAAAGATGTTCGCGCACGCGTATTCACTGTATACGGTGGAACATCCATTCAAAAACAAATCGAACGTATCAAACGTAATCACCCACAAATCATCGTTGGGACACCAGGACGTGTTCTAGATTTAATTAACCGTCGTGTCTTAAACTTAAAAGGCATCGAGACAGTCATCTTAGACGAAGCAGATGAGATGTTAAATATGGGATTCATCGATGATATTAAATCGATTATCGAAAAAACTCCTGCAACACGTCAAACATTATTATTCTCAGCAACAATGCCAGCTGCAATTAAAAAATTAGGAGAGCAATTCTTAACTGACGCAATTCACGTGAAGATTGAAGCGAAAGAAATGACAGCTGATTTAATTGAACAATACTTTGTTAAATTAAAAGACAACGAAAAATTTGATGTCTTAACACGCTTCATGGACGTACAAAATCCAGAGCAAGCCATCATCTTCTGTCGTACAAAAAAACGTGTTGATGAAGTAGGACGCGGTTTAACATTACGTGGTTACAACTCAGAATTAATTCACGGTGACGTAACACAACAAAAACGTTCAAGCGTAATTAACGAATTCCGTCAAGGACGCATTGAAATCTTAGTGGCAACTGACGTTGCAGCTCGTGGTTTAGATATCTCAGGTGTGACACACGTTTATAACTATGATATTCCACAAGACCCAGAAAGTTACGTTCACCGTATCGGACGTACAGGACGAGCTGGTAAAGATGGCATGTCATTATCATTCGTTACACACAACGAAATGTCTTACTTAAAAACAATCGAGAACTTAACTCGTAAACAAATGAAACCATTAAGCCCGCCAACATCAGAAGAAGTAGAGCACGGACAAGTTCAACAATTAGTTGACCAAATTAATGAGATTTTAGAATCGAGTGAAGCAAACAAACACCGCAACACTGCGAAAATGTTATTAGCGCACTACGAAGCAAATGATTTAGTTTCGGCTTTATTAAAAGAAGTTTTATCAGAAAATAACGATGTTGAGGTTGTTATTTCTCCACAAAGACCATTACCAAATGCTGGTGGAAAGAAATCTAAAAACAACAAAAAATACAACAGACGCCGTAGTAACAACCGTAATGACCGTGGTGGAAACAACCGTGGAAAACAAGGATACAAAGGCAAACAAGGTAACAAAGGTAAACAACAAGGAAACAATTCTGATCGTAAAAGCAAGAACTTTAAAATCAAGTCTAAAAACGACTAAGTAGCACATTCTATGAAATGTTTGTTAAAAAAGTACCATATTCATTTTAACGGAATAAACTAAACACAGTTTATCCTTTTATTCAGCTTTTCTAATATAGTAAAAGCTGACTTTTAACCAAAAAATACATATATATAAATAGTATAAGTAAAGCAATGGCGGAAGCTAACGCATTTTGCTGCAGAAGCCGTATGACACAATGTTCATACGGCTTTTATTGTATAATTGAATATATAAAATCAAAAGGGAGAACTAGAATGCAATTAGGGACAGATATAATAGAAATAGAACGTATTGTAGAAGTTTCTGTGCGACAACCTTGTTTTGCGGCTAAGATTCTGACGGAACTTGAGTTGGAAATCTATAATACATACTCGCAAGTCAGGCAAGCCAGCTTTTTAGCGGGGCGATTTAGTGCCAAAGAAGCCTATGGAAAAGCTTTAGGGACAGGCGTAGGTAGTAAATTAAAGTTTACTGATATTACCATATTGCCTGACGAACGCGGTGTGCCGGTAATTACTAACGCACCCTTTACTCACCCAGAAGCGAAAGTTTCCATCAGTCATTCACGCTTTCATGCGACAGCAACTGTGATTGTTGAATTAGATGATCCTACATTAAGAGACAGATTAAAAGAGTATTTTTCTAATAAGAAGGAGATAAATTAATGATAGATTATAGCGACCATAGACCTACACAAGCGATCGTCGATTTAACTGCGATTCGCCACAATATTCACTTAGTTGAAAGTCAGTTAAAAGACAATCAACAAATTTATGCCACTGTCAAAGCTGATGGCTACGGACACGGAGCTGTGCCAATAGCTCGAGCAGCGCTTCAGGCTGGTGCAACTGGATTAGCTGTTGCGACAGTTGATGAAGGAATTGAATTACGTAGCCAAGGATTCTCACAAGTGCCCATTCTTATATTAGGCCTAACAGATTCGCGTGGTATCGCAGAAATTTTACATTATAATTTAACCATTACCGTGAGTCATTTAGATTTTTTCAAACTGGCTTATGAGCAATTAGAAGAAACAAACCAGCTTGGTTTATTAAATCTATCTAAATTAACTTTCCATCTGGCTTTAGATACAGGTATGGGACGTATTGGACTGCGCTCTGTTGAAGAAGTTGAAGTATTTAAAGCAGGCATTAAAGCCTATCCTTGGACAAATTGGGAAGGTGTCTTTACCCACTTCTCAACAGCCGGTGGTGGACCAGAAGAATATATTGAAGAGCAATATAATAAGTGGGTAGAATTAACTGAAGCTATTCCTGAAGATGTTAAAGTGCGTCATATCGCCAACTCTGGTATGGGTATGTGGCATTTGGATTATCCAACCGATATTATTCGTTTAGGAAGTGCGATGTACGGAATTGACCCCAAAGGTGATTTTGATAATCCAATCACTAAAGATTTACGACCGGCTTTACAATTAGTGTCCGAATTAATCTATGTGAAGAAAGTAGAGAAGGGATCTAAAGTGAGCTACGGCGCTACGTATGAAGCAAGTGAAGATGAGTGGATTGGAACAATTCCAATTGGTTATGCAGACGGGTGGTTACGTCACTATAAAGGAATTTCTTTAAATGTTGACGGCCAAGCTTGCCCAATTGTTGGGACGATTAATATGGATCAATTGATGATTCGCTTACCGCGTGAATATCCTATTGGAACAAACGTGACTCTGATCGGAACGGATTATAAAGGGAAAAACCATGCGACAACAATTGCAAAAGAAGTTGGAACGATTGGTTATGAAATCCTAACGTCTATTGGTCCTCGAGTGACAAGAGTCTATTTAGACGATTCTTATTAAAAATTTCAAGGAGGCAAAATTATGTTAAAAGTAGCAAAATTAGTTGTCGGTCAAATTCAGGAAAATACGTATGTCGTCTATAATGAAGACAACAAAGCATTGATTATTGATCCAGGTGATGATGCAGACCGTATTATCGCTTGGATAAAGGAAAATAGTTGGGAGCCCGAAGCGATTCTGATTACTCATACACATTTTGACCATGTCTTAGCAGTGGATTCAGTGCGAGATGAATTCGGTATTGAAGTATATGTTCATGAAATTGAATCGGAGACATTCCAAACTCCGAACCGTAATATGCAACCAAGTACAGTTGTAGTGAACCATCCAGCGGATCATTTATGGACTGAACTTGGAGAACATACAGTCGGACCATTTACCTTTGACATTGCGTTGATTCCAGGTCACAGTCCCGGACATGTCGTGTACACATTCAAAGAAGATGGCTTCGTGATTTGTGGCGACACTGTATTCAACGGCTCGATTGGTCGAACTGATACACCTGGTGGCGATTTACAAACGTTATTAGTTGGAATTGTCCGCAATATCTTAACTTTACCCGGAGACTTTGTATTGTTTCCAGGACATGGTGGACCAACGACTGTCTCACAAGAAATCCAATCGAATCCTTTCTTACAAGGCTTTAAAGCTTAAAAACATTAAATGAGAGCAAGCAAAAAGTGTCCAAAAAACTTTGGACACTTTTTAATTTGTGATGGGTGAATGAGTTGGGGTGGAACTAGAGCCAAACCGGGGATCCATTTGTCTTGAGTGGTTGCAACTAGAGTCGAACGCCAAACTCATTAGTCTTGAGTTGCCTTAACTTGAGCCAAACAGCACAGCCATCTAACTCAAATGCTCTCTCAAATTTTCACTATCCTACAACGTAACCACATTGACATCGTATTTGCGGCGAGTCAAGTCTTTAACTAGTGCACGGACTGATGATACATCCAAGTACTCTGGTAGCGTTACCATTAAGTAAGTGGACGTATCATAGGTTGTTTTCTCAAAGGTAACGGCAGATTGAATATCTGCTTTACGATTCACAAGTCGAGCTAACTTGTTCAGCTCGCCTTTTTCCCCACGTGTTTGAATAGCAAGAACGTAACCTGACTTGTCTGCGACCCAAGCTTGAGCTAAGTAATTAATCATAGCATCATGTTGGATGACGCCCGTAAAGACATTTTCCTTATCCAATACGGCAATAAAAGGTAAATCACGAATCGCAAAAATTAATTGGTAAAAGGTATCATTCTCGTGAACAACTCGCGTCGTATTTTTAAGAAATTGAGTCACTTTAAGTTGCGCAAGATCGGCATCGGGATGATGGAATTTGTATTTATAAATATGATAACGGTAAATATTACCGCGGTATAATGTATTAGTAGCATCGACGACCGGCGCATTTCTTAAAGAATGCTGCTCTAAAATTTCGATCGCGTCGAGACAATTCATTGTTTCACTAATAGTCACAATATTGTCTTTATGATGCACGAGGTTTTTTATCATAAAGCGAAACTCCTTGTATTAAAATTAACTGTAGTTTGATAGATTCATATTAGCAAAATGTGATTCAGAATGCAAAGAATTCTAATTGTTTTTTAATATTAAATTAATGCTAAATCTGTGTTTCTCATTAACACAACATATAATATTAACATATATGCGTAGGATTATCTAGTTTTTATTAGAATTATTATGCAATAGAAATATGTTAAAAACTATTCATATTTCATTCAGGAAGAAATAGAAAAGAACGCTGAGTTTACAAGAAGATGAAGGTTAATCTTGATAAAAATTGCTTACATAAAAAAAGGGAGGAAAGACATGATAAATTCATCGTATATTTCTTGCAATTTGTTCGTTTTTTTCTTATATTTATAAGTAATTTGATTTGTCAAATTAAGCTAGACAAAACTGCTTCATCTAAGTAACTCAAAAATACTTCCAACGGTGTTCGGTAGTGTAAGGATTTCCGTGGAATCGTGTTCCGTTTGTGTGCAATCGATGACAC
>NZ_JBGQQX010000051.1:0-13987 GCF_045528525.1 Ruoffia sp. FAM 26255
GTGTTTGCCTCCGGCTTCCTTCAGATTCCACCTCACGGTGGACACCCTTGCCTTTAGCTAACAGTTCCTACTGCCAAGTCTGTAGTGGACTTTCACCACCAAGTTATCGCCCATGCCGGGCGCACATTCAAAAACAGCTCCTGCTTGATGAGCAAGAGCTGTATACTTAGTTTAATTTTATAAAATCATTCACTAATCCATGTGTAATTAAAATTTCGCTATTTTTAGTAATAACAATGGCTTCTAAATCTTGTATTTGATTAATTTGCTCAATAATATCATGCGCTTCGGCTTGATAATACATCGTTGTATAGAGTTCCCCTGTTAAAGATTCTTTAGAGACTATTGTTAAACTTGCGATATTATTTTTGACTGGGTAACCTGTCTTACTATCAAATATATGATGATATTCTTCGCCATTATAGACAAATGTTCGCTCATAAATACCTGAAGTAACAACCGATTTATCTTTAACCTTCAATAATCCAACTAAATTATTCCTTGTCATGAAAGGATTTTGAACCCCAACTCGCCATAACGTGTCTGGATTTGTTGGATGACTTCCCAGTAATAAGACATTACCGCCTAAGTCAATGATCCCCTTTTTAACGCCTGCTTTTTTCAAGAAGTGTTTGATTTGATCAGCAAAAAAGCCTTTAGCTAATGCACCTAAGTCAATTTCCATCCCTTTTCTTTCTAAATAAACACTTTGTTTCTCGTCATTTAACTGAATCAAATTAGGGTCAATGAGTGTTAAGCGTTCATCTATCTCGGCTTGAGTTGGAACTTTTGCATCAGAAAAACCTATCTTCCATAGTTTGATTAAGGGGCCAATCGCAATATTTAATGTATTCGATAAATCTACACTATAGACTTTGCCTATCTTAATGAGTTCAAATATATCAGGGTCAACAGCAACAGCTTCGATACCAGCAAATTGATTGACCTTCATCAATAAACTGTTCGCATCATTCGCGCTAAAACGATTTTCGTAATCTAACAATCGTTTTTTAGCTTCGTTTAACAAATAGTGCGCAAATTCATGTTCAATTTGTAAATTAATCGTCGTACCCATTGCTTTAAAAGTAATACTTTCCATATTTAAAACCCCTTAAATCATTATTTAGCCAAAAAAGTTCGAAGATTTACCTCCGAACTTTTACTAAATTATATCATATTAATGTGAAGATGCACCTGATACTGTATCCACTTCTGGTTCTGCTGCATTGCTTTGTGATGCACCTGAAACTGTGTCAGCTTGTTTATTATCGCTTTGTGAAGCGCCTGATACTGTATCTTTTCCTCCAACTAATTCTTGACCAGTTTGTTGTAAGTACCAATCAACTGTTGGTTTAATATCCATAATATATTCATTAATTCCCATGTAATTACCTTCATCATCACGAATTGCTTGATAGTTGTGAACCACAAATTTATCTGGCCCATGTGTTGGTACGTGAACACGGACAATATCTTGTTTTCCTGAACGTAATTGTGAGATAACCCATTTCACATTTTTGTGTGTACGGTCTGGGTGACATGCACCAAGAGGGTTTCCTGGTTGTTCTGGATAACGTTTGGCGAACATTTCTTCTGAAGGTAGAACGCTGTTATAGTATAAGAATTGGTTGTTACTATCAGCAAACGTTAATTCCATTGGCATTGATCTTAAGAATTGATCAATTTGGTTCACTGTTAGGATACCTCTATTAAGTTTGACATAGTCATTTCCTGTCGCTGGGTTTACTTTTTCAGCTGCTTGTTCTACCCAGTCTGGAGCCGTCATCTCTACACCTTCAATTGTTGTGTCAATCTTTCCATTAGCAAATAAATCTTCCTCGATTGGTTTTACCACTTCAGTTGCTCCCCCTTTACCTTCTAATTCTGAAACGACTTTAATAAATCGGATGAATTTTTCTAAGCAAGATGCTAAGAAGTTTATTGTTCCTTGGTCTTTTAAATTATTCTCTTCGTCAAATGCTTCTTTCACATTCCCTAATAAGAACTCATTCCCCGGTAGTACAATCGCATTGACACCTGGTGAGTCTAAGATTTGTCTTAATGAAAGTTGAGCACGTGAAGATCCTTGTGAGAAGTACGATGCACCGACAATCATGACAGGTTTATTTTCGAATGGATGAATTTTAAATGATAGCCACTCAATTAAGCTTTTTAGAGCTGCTGGAATGGTATGGTTATGTTCTGGTGTGGCGATAATCACACCGTCAGACGCTTCAATTCTTTTAGCAATATCTTGAATAACAGGTGATTGAGTTTGGTCATCACTTTGGTTAAATAATGGCACTTTATCAATTTCAACGATGTCTAATTCAATTAATTTATTGAAATGCTTTTGGATAAATTGTAATAATAAACGGTTATATGATCCTACTGCATTTGATCCAACGATTCCTACTAATTTCATACTATATTATCTCCTTTATTAGTCTTCCCAAGTGTAGTTATCTGCTTCTTTAACATTAACAGCATGTGCTTCCATTAATTGCCCAGTAATCTCAACGAAAGTTAAGAAATCTGAGAATAAGCCATCAAGTAGTTCAATTTTTTCTTTTGAAATTAATTGCCCTTGTTCATCAAATGCTTGTAATGAATGGTCTAGTAAGTATTCTGAACTTGGCATAATTCTAGCTTTTAATTCTGGTGAGTCTAATATTTGGCGGGCATGCATTTGAGCTCGTGATGAACCAAGTGTTCCATATGATGCACCGACAACCATGACTGGCTTATCAACGAATGGATGTGTTTTAAATGATAACCAACTTAAAGCATTCATTAATGCTGCAGGTACCGAATGATCATATTCAGGTGTACTAATGATTACTCCATCAACTTGTTCAACTTTATCTGATAACTCTTTAACACTTTCTGGTAATTCAATGCTTTTATCTTTGACAAACATGGGTAAGTCTTTAATCTCAACTAATTCTATTTCAGCTTTTTCTGAAAAATGTGTTTCCATATATTGTAATAACTTACGGTTAGTTGAATTATCTGAGTTTGTCCCAACAATTCCTAATAATTTCTTCATTTAAATATCCCCTCTTATTAATATTCATTTTTTATATATTTTTCCATCTCATCAAGTTCTTTTAATGCGATTTTATTTCGATTAATTTTTGAATAAGCCCGAGCGTCATAAATTAACGCTAAGATTGTATCTTTAGATTCTTTTACGGTCATAGCATTTTTAGCTAACTGAATCGCCGCCCTCGCTAGATAATAGGTTACATGGTTATCTGAGCAAATAGAAATGGCATGTTCAGCTAAAGCATTACTAATATCTATCTCGTCGATATGCGCGTAGAACTTACTGCATTCAAAGACGATGTGTAACACGCGCCAAACTTCTTCCATATGATTGGTCGGAAAATCATAAATCCGATCTAAGACTTTCGCAAAGTAAAACTCCGCTTTTTCTAACTCGTCTAATTGCTTAAAGATAATTCCACTGCCCGTATAAGCCAATAATTTATATAATTCATGTTGATTTATATGATTATCAAGTAATATCTGATCTAATTCATACAACGTATCAATAGTAGAATGCTTATTATAGATCATCACAAATGCCTTTAAATAATGATATTGCATTGTTAATTCAGAGTTATCAATCAGAGTTAAATCGATGTTTTCCAGCAAATTCCCTGCTTTCTCATACTCACTTAAGATGAGCGAGAATTCGGCTTCTTCCATTAACTCTTTTAACTTAGAATGCTTGACTCCAACTTTAGGAAACAATTCACTAAGTGGTAATTCTAACCGATTACATAATTTAATTAATATTTTTAAACTCGGTACGTGACCGTTGTTTTCAAACCGACTTAAAGTCGCCTGAGTGCATATGCCTTCAGCTAGCTCACTTTGAACTAAGCCCCTTTGCTTTCGGACTTCGATAAATCTTTCTATATTTATGATATCACCCCTTAAATCACTTATTATCACATTGTGATTTCATTCACTATCGAATGGTTTTATTATACATATAACTAATATTAATATCAAGTGTTTATATAAAATTTTATATAATTATTATTTATTTAATTGTTTCCCAATATGATCAGCCATATATATTCATTTGTATAATTAAATATTATAAAGGTCTTGTAAATAAATTAATTATTAATATAATAAAGATAAACATTGGATTAGGAGAATAAAATTTGAAAATAAATAAGAATGTATTTCGTAAACTGTCAATATTACTTATATTGACGCTACCTGTATTTCCTTTCGATTATAAGTCCGCAGATGCTAACGAACAATTTATTGATAGTAGTGGCTTCTCGATTACACCCGAATTACCTGATAGTGCACCAAGTGTTCCTGATGGAGAAACTTATGTCGAGATCAACAATAATATCCCATACTTTACAAATAAGGATATAACCGCCACAAAGACATGGGTTGAATTTAGTCAATTAGATGACTTAGGTCGCGTGGGTGCTGCTAACGCAGTTCTTTCCGTGGATACTTTACCTGCGGAGCAAGAGTCAAGAACTGATATCTCAGCAATCCACCCTACTGGTTGGCATCAAGGTAAGTACAAGCAAATTGGTAGTGGCGGTTGGCTTTATAATCGATCTCACTTAATTGGTCATCAATTGATTGGCGAAGGTGTCCCAGAATTAAATCTAATGACCGGAACACGATGGTTTAATATGGATGGTATGTTACCTTTTGAGAACTTTGTCGCAAGTACCATCGAAAATGACTTACTTACCGTCCGTTACCGTGTGACTCCTTTCTTTGAAGATGGGAACTTACTTGCTTCAGGTGCATTTATGGAAGGTTTCTCCATTGATGATAGCGGCGAAACCCTTCAATTTAACATCTATATTCCAAATAGACAGAAAAATGTTCAGCTTGATTATGGAACTGGTCAGCATGACGGGGAATATATTGAGCAAACAGCAACCACAGCGCCAGCGAACAATGATCACCCTGGCACTACTTTATACTTTACTGGGAATGCGATTGTGAACAGCTCTTCTTCGAATCAGCCGGTCGATTCCGATGCGACTGAAGGTCAAGGAGAAGTTGAACCTGCTGGATTTGCTGAGGTAGCTACAGAAACGCCGGCAGAAGAATATGTCTCATATAAAAATTGTACAGCTGTTCGAGAGGCTGGAGCAGCACCAATTCATCGCGGTGAACCTGGATACGCTTCACATTTAGATCGTGACAATGACGGCATTGGTTGCGAATAACAAAAAAACAGACTCCAGTTTTTGCTGGAGTCTGTTTTTATATGTGTACTAGTTTATAACTAAACGATTTAAGTAATCCATGTCGCCGGCTAAAATTTCAAAATCAAGGTCTGCGTTATTATCCACATATTCTTCATGGACTGATTTTGGTAATACAACTAAGCCTTTTTGATAGCAATAACGAATCGTAATTTGAGCGGTTGATTTATTGTATTTATCAGCGATCTTTTGAATGTCCGGATTATTTAATAATTTTCCTGTTCCAATTGGAGAGTAAGCTTCAACAATAATGTCATTTTCTTGGCAATATTGAACTAATTGCTCATCGCGGAAACCAATATGGTATTTAATTTGATTTAACATTGGTTTGATTTTTACATTCTCTAGCAGATTTACTAAGTCATCAATTTCAAAGTTTGAAACACCAATGGCTTTTACTTTACCTGCTTCATATGCTTCTTCCAATGCTCTCCATACTTGCAGATTCTCTTCAAAATATAATTTCTCAATGGGTCCATCGGAATGCATTTTATCCCAAGGACGAGGAGCATGAATGATCACTAAATCAAGATACTCAGTATCTAAAGCCGTTAATGAGTCTTCAATGTCTTTTTTAGCTTCATCATAAGTTTTTGAAAAAGCACTTACTTTAGTAGTTAGGAAAAAGTCTTCTCGGTTCACTCCTGAAGCTTTCATCCCTTTACCGACACCCTCTTCATTTCCATAAGTGCGGGCAGTATCGATGTGTATATAGCCATTATTTAACGCATAAGCTGTCATTTGTTCTGCTTCTTCTGGGCTCATTTGCCATGTTCCCAATCCAATCGCAGGGATTTCTAAACCGTTTGAAAATGTAAATACTTCTTTTAATTGTGTCATACATATTTCCTCCTAAACTTGATATGATTATGTTACCATTATTTCTTGAATTCGTATAATAAATGCACCCGGAGGATCAAATGGCAATGTCATTGTTAGTTTTTATTCTTTTATTCGTACTTTGTTTTGTTATTTATAAATATGAACCTAGAACTATTTTCTTAGGTCTGGTCATGATTTTAGTCGCAATTCAAAGTGTTGTTATGTTTCTGATTTTTAACTTTAATAATTTGGCGCTAATTATGGGTATAATATTAGGTATTCTATTCTTAATTATACCTGTGGTTTTGACTATAGGTTTCTTAAGCAAACATAGAAAATTGTTCAAATGCTTAATAATTAGTTTGTTTGTCGGTATTATCATTTCTCTTCTATTGTATCTGAACGAAATTAATGTCATCGAAATATTTCAACTCCCTTTAATTACATGGGGAATTGGTTACTTTGTTTGTGGTATTTGTTTGGGTATACTAGTCGTTAACAGCTATCTTCTTTCGGCTCTGATGAATTTATTTAGTAAAGAGAAACCAAGCGTAGATTATCTCATCGTTCTAGGCGCTGGATTGAATAAAGAAAAAGTGACGCCTTTACTTGCCAAACGGATTGATAAAGCAATTCAAGTATACAAAGAAGCCCCTGATTTAATATTAATTATGTCTGGTGGCCAAGGTGATGATGAGATGATTCCAGAGGGACTAGCCATGGCTAATTATGCAATAAGCCAAGGTGTCCCAAAAAATCATATTATTATTGAAGATCAATCTGTAAATACATATGAAAACATTTTATTCTCAAGTCAGCACTTTGCCTCTGAAGATGCTTCATTTGCAATTATCAGTACAATGTATCATTTGTTTAGAGCTGAATTGATTGCTAAAAAACTAGGTTTAAAATCTGTGAGCTATGGTGCTGAATCAGGTAAGAAATGGGTATTCAATGCGAATGCTTTTATTCGAGAGTTCTTTGCTTATTTATATATGCAATTGAAGTGGGTTGTCTTATTTTCAATTCTTTATACCCTATTATACAGTTTGTTGCACTATGCGGTTTTGATGAATGCGTTCCCATTACCTTTATGATACAGTTAACATAGAATTTAGGGGGGATAATTATGAAAGAAAATATGATATTAAAGAAAATGCAGGCAGGCGAACAAGTGGTTGGCACGTTCTTTGAAACGATTGGAACTTCTATCGTAGAATGTTTAGGAATTGCGGGGTTAGATTTCTTCATTGTTGATTTTGAACACAGTACGTTTACTGCGGAATCACTGCTGGAAATTGTTCATACGGCTGAATTACGTGATATGTCTACTTTAATGAGAATAAAAGATATTAGTCGATCGAATGTATTACGTCCATTAGATGTTGGTGTTCAAGGGTTAATTATTCCAAATATTCGAACTGTTGATGAAGTTAAACAAGTGGTTGATTGGGGGAAGTACGCACCCATTGGTAATCGTGGATTTTTCCTATCTCGTGTCACTGATTTTGGCTATAGTGATAAAGTTTCCGATTTACCAGCCTACTTTAAAGAGCGTAATCAAGAAACGTTAGTCATCCCACAATGTGAAACACCTGAATGTTTAGAGAATATCGAAGAAATTTGTGCGATCGATGGTGTTGACGGTATCTTTGTTGGTCCTTTTGATTTAACGATTGCCTTAGGTATTCCCGCTCAATTTGATCACCCTATTTTTAAAGAAGCTTTAGCTCGTATTTATAAAGCGTGTCGTGATAACAATAAATTTACTTTTATCTTTGGGGCTAATACTGAGCAGGCAAAATATTATAGAGATTATGGCTTTGATGCCGTTACTTGCTCAATGGATGCTTCAATTATGATCGAAGCTTTTAAGAATATGTTAGAAACTGTTAAAAAGTAAAGCTTTGAATCTATTCTTTCCTGTAAATAATTTAAATATATACTATAATATAACTAAAACTTATAGTAGGAATGATAAGATGCTAAGTAAAACAGATGCTAAAATCGTACTCAATGAAATTATGAATTTATATCCAGAAGCTAGACCGACGATGCGTTATGAGAATGCTTTTCAATTATTAATGGTAGTCATCCTAAGTGCACAAGCAACGGATGCCTCTATTGAAAAAATTCAGGACAAATTGTTTGAACGCTACCCTTCGCCTGAAGCGGTCGTTGAATCGAGTATTGAAGAGATTGAAACGTATATAAGTACGATAGGCTTATATCATAATAAAGCGCGCTATATTTTTATGAGTAGCCAACAGCTGTTAGATAACTTTGGTGGTGAAGTTCCAACGACACGTAAAGAATTAACATCCTTAACCGGTATTGGTCCAAAGTCTGCCAATATTATCTTAAGTGTCGCCTATGGTGAAGCAGCTTTTGCGGTTGATACCCATGTAACACGGATATGTAAGCATCACAATATTGTTGACAATGATGCGACAGCTCAAGGTATAGAAAAGCGAGTGACAGAGATATTACCTCCAGAGCAATGGGGACATGCTCATCAAGCGATGATAAACTTTGGAAGAGAAATTTGTAAACCGCGTAAGCCACTTTGTGATAATCACCCGCAATTGTATGCACATTTAGGCTAATATTCTTCTCATTCATATTCAAAAAAGGAGCACAGATATATTCTGCGCTCCTTTAGTATTTAATCATAATAGTTGTTTAAATGATTTTCTCTACGGTATTTATTGCGTACTTGGCGATACGCTGCTATAAATGGTATTAACACTGAGGCAACAACAATCCCTAATACATTAAATATAACCGCACATAAGATCATAATCACTGCGGGTAACCAGAATGGTAGTTCTAAATCTTTTCCTAAGAAAAATGGTTCAATTAATTGTTCGATAATTTCGACTCCAATGTATAGGAAGAGTAATAACCACCCTTGACTTGGATCACCAAATATCCATTCAATAATTACCCAAGGTATGAATGCAATGCCCGCACCGACGACGGGAATTAAATCTAATAGACTAATTCCAATCGCAAATGCAATAGCATAACCAGGTTCATAGCCAATTCCCCAAAAGCCTAGAAAGAGTAGTAATATTACAATACCAATGACTTTTACTTCAGCTTTTGCAAATAGCCAAATATTTTTAACACCTGTTGAAAATACTTCACCCCAAAATTGTGTGTTTGAATTCATTAAATCTATCCTTTCATTAATTACAGGTTGATTTTATTTTTAATTTTTTAGTATAGTTATATTTTAACAAATTTAGTATAAAAATCATCCGCCCTAAGACGTAAATATGCTCTATAACAAAAGACGCATTAAACAATTAATCTGTTTAATGCGTTTATTTTAGATTTATTTTACAAAGCCATTCCAATTTGTCTCAAGCAAATGATTTAAGTTTTCTTTTTGCCATTTCATATTGAGAATAGCTTTATTGCATTTTAAAATCATGCTCTTCTTTTCACCATAAAATTTGAGTGTGATTTTATATTGAATGAATCCTTTTTTCGCTTTAAAAAATTCAATATCTTCGATTGGAATGATTGCATACTCTCCACTTAAGTCTCCTAAAGTTGTAACGGTTAATAATAGTAGATTATCAGGAGTAAAATACACAATGAAATAATCTGAAGCAACTAAAAATTGAAACTTATTATACATTATAGAAGCCATTAGACCTGGTTGTGTATAACCATAAATATAATTTTTATCTATTTGGCTTCCTGGCATAACTTCTTCTATTAGGGCTTCGATATTCTCAGATTTACTAGCTGTGTTCATAGTATACATCTCACTTTCGTTTATACGGAGTCAATCCTTTAAAATGATTGACCCGTGACTGGGTCCAGTTCCGGTTTGGGTACTTGTATAATGTTCTCTTTTACTTCATCATACTCGCTGTTCTCTCCATAGCGCATATCATATGAATCTCCATTCGGATATGCGCCTACGATTATGAAGTCTTCAGTTGATTCAATCTTTTTATGGGCTGTCCCTGCGGGTAGAAAGACAACATCTCCTTGAGTAAAGGTAATAGTTTCTGACTCAGGACCTCCTAATTGCACCCTCGCCGATCCGGAAATACATGCTAACACCTCATGGGCAATCGAATGAAAGTGATGTTCTGACAGAATTCCATTTATCCAACCATTTGAATAGTCGTGTTTCTCTAGGAAACTTAGAACAGCCTCTCCAGAATAGTCGTTTTGTTTAAAAATCTCATCCAATGCCTTCTTATATAGGACGACAGGCAGTTTGTTATTGGGAAAAGGTTTATTTTCTTGAAGTTGCATTTTTATTGTTTCCATTTTGAATCTCCTATCGTTTTATTTATTCTAATACTTATAGTTTATTATAACGCTACACTTATTAAATCGCACGAAATTTACCTTGCATTATATCCGCCAGAATATCAAATATATTTCTATATAAATTAAGATAAAAATTATCACAGAAGGATTATCACTTGCTTCTATGAATATAAATTATTTAATAATTGTAAAATTTTATTTGATTTCTGTTCAAAAAGTGAAAATGAGAGAATTCTTATCATATTATTAGAATGGCTAACTTAATGGATTGTAAGCGGTAATCTAATTTAGTAAGCATATTCATCTTTTCGTCTGATTTTACTTGCTTTATCAACTATGTTATTGTGAAAAACGAGATTATTACAAAAAGATTACATTGAAAAGAGGTAAAATTAGTGAGTAAATTAAGAGTCGAAAACTTAACAAAGATTTTCGGAGACAATGAAAAAGAAGCATTAGACTTAATGAATCAAGGAAAAACTAAAGAAGAAATATTAGCAGCTACAGGTGCAACACTTGGAGTAAATCAAGCTACTTTTGATGTAAAAGCTGGAGAAATTTTCGTTATTATGGGCTTATCAGGAAGTGGTAAATCTACACTTGTTCGTATGTTAAATCGTCTTATTGAACCGACAAACGGTAATGTATATATTGATGAAGCAAATGTATCACAAATGAATAAAAATGATTTACGAGATATCCGTCGTAAAAAAATTAGTATGGTGTTTCAAAATTTTGGTCTCTTCCCTCACCGTACTATTCTAGAGAATACTGAGTATGGTTTAGAAGTACAAGGCGTACCGAGAGCGGAACGTCAAGAAAAAGCGGAACAAGCATTAGATAACGCTGGCTTACTTCCATATAAGGATCAATTCCCTGATCAGTTATCTGGAGGAATGCAACAACGTGTTGGACTTGCAAGAGCGCTTGCTAACGACCCAGATATTTTATTAATGGATGAAGCCTTTTCTGCTTTAGATCCGCTAATCCGTCGTGATATGCAAGATGAGTTAATTGAAATGCAAAAAACATTAAACAAAACAATTATCTTTATTACCCATGATTTAAACGAGTCACTAAGGCTTGGTAATCGTATTGCAATCATGAAAGATGGTGAAGTTGTCCAAGTTGGTACGGGTGAAGAAATCTTATCAAAACCTGCGAATGATTATGTTAAACGCTTCGTAGAAGATATTGATCGTACTAAAATATATACAGCGCAACATATTATGGAAGAACCAACAGCTGTTACAACTCAATTAGAGACACCTTCAGAAGCACTACGTATTATGGTAGATGAAGGCATGAGTAACATTCTTGTTGTAGATAAAGATGAGCAATTAATTGGATATGTAACCCGCGAAGAAGTGGAATCATTACTACACCAAGGTCATGATGATATATCAAGTGCTGTTCAATCAGATGTTCCAGAAGTTGAATCTGGTGCTTTAATTGATGACTTATTCGATGTAATTCATGATTCTGAAACGCCAATTGCTGTTACAAGCAATAAAGGTGAATTAGAAGGTGTTATCGTCCGTAGTAACGTTATTGGTGCCATGACAACTGACACTCAATACGATGTTATTGAAAACAATGAGGATGATACAGAAATTAAAGATTCTACTAAGGAGGAATTAGACCATGAGTAGTTTATTAGATATGTTTCCACAGTTGCCTGTCTCAGAATGGGTTTCTAACTTTATTGATTGGATAACTGCCAATTTCAATGTGTTATTTGATTCATTAAACAATGTTGGTACAAGTTCAATGGAATGGATGACACGTATGTTAATGTTAATTCCACCACTTGCTTTTATCATAATTGTGATGTTAGTTGCCTATTTCGTTTCAAATAGAAAAATGGGCTTATCAATTTTCGCTGGTATTGGGTTATTATATATTCACAACCAGAACTTATGGGGTAATATGATGAATACCCTAACATTAATTATTGTTGCAAGTTTAATCTCAATTATCGTTGGTATACCTTTAGGTATTCTGATGGCTAAGAGTTCTCTTGCAGAGAAAATCATTCAACCTATTCTAGACTTTATGCAAACAATGCCAGCCTTTGTTTACTTAATTCCAGCTGTTTCTTTCTTTGGGATTGGGATGGTGCCTGGTGTGTTTGCTTCAGTAATCTTCGCCCTACCACCTATTGTTCGTTTCACTGACTTAGGTATTAGACAAGTTCCTGAAGAATTAGTTGAAGCAGCTGATTCATTTGGTAGTACGGGATGGCAAAAACTTTATAAAGTCGAATTACCAAATGCCAAATCAACGATTATGGCTGGTACAAACCAAACCGTTCTTCTTGCACTTTCAATGGTTGTAACTGCTTCAATGATTGGTGCACCAGGTCTTGGTACGAACGTATTAACTGCATTACAACGTGGTCAAGTTGGAGCTGGATTTGTTTCAGGTTTCGCTTTAGTTGTCCTAGCCATTGTTATTGATCGTATCTTACAAAGCTCAAATAAAAGTCGCGTAGACTAAGAACGGAAAGGAGAATATTTTTGAATAAGAAAACAATACATAGAATAATCGGAGCAATTCTAGCTGTTCTGTTCGTAGGTGAAATTGTATATAGTGTTAACAATACTGAACTTGCAACACGTTCAACGGGAGAGACTATCCAAATAGTTCATAACCCTTGGGATACAGAAATTGCGTCCTCAACTGTTTTAGCCTTAGTTTTAGAAGAAGCTGGATACAATGTAAATCTTGTATCGGTTGATAATGCCATCATGTTCGAATCTATCTCTACTGGAGAATCAGATGTTATGACTGCTGCTTGGTTACCTACAACACATGGGACCATTATTGAAGAATATGAAGACGACATGGTTGATTTAGGCCCAAACTTAGAAGGTGCTTCTTCAGGAATTGGTGTTCCAAGTTATATGGACGTTGATTCGATTACTGATTTAGATTCGCAAGCAGAACAAACCATTATTGGTATCGAGCCTGGTGCAGGTGCCATGATTCAAACAGAAGAAGCAATGAGTCATTATGACAATATAAGTGATTGGGAATTAGAAGCACCATCTACTGGAGCAATGTTAGCTTCACTAGATGGAGCAATTCAAAATGAAGAAGAATTTGTCTTTGTTGCTTGGACTCCCCACTGGATGTTCTTAGAGTATGATATTAAGATGTTAGAAGATCCTGATTTCGTATATGGTGAAGCTGAAGATATTTATACTTTCACTCGCTTAGGCTTTGCGGAAGATCATCCTGAAGCTAACGAAATTGTTGATCGTTTCTTTTGGAAAATCGATGACATGGAAAGTGTGACATTAGCAATGCAAAATGGTACGGATAACCGTACAGCCGCACAAAACTGGATTAATGAGAATCGTGAAACAGTGGATTCTTGGTTAGAAGGAGTATTTGAATAAAATTAATCATTTTAAGAATCACACCCCATTAGGAAATAATCCTAATGGGGTGTGATTTTTACTTTTAAGGTTCATGAATTTTTGATGTTGGTGGACCGAGGAGCCAGGTGACGCAGTCACCTTGGCTCTTTTTTTATTCCTATGTTTAAGTGTCTCTCTATGCAACGATAGTTTGTGTTGTGTTCTCATCTTTAA
>NZ_JBGQQX010000052.1:0-13756 GCF_045528525.1 Ruoffia sp. FAM 26255
TTTCTTCTGTTACAACCCGAAGGAATAAAATTCCTAGAAAATCTTTAAACTATAAGACTCCGTTGGAAGTCTTTCTTGAGAATGTATCAGGGTTAGATTATTTCTAGCTTAATTTGACAAATGAAATTTAATAAAACAACTTGCTACTTATCTAACTCAGTAAGCCCTTTCAATCATTATTTTATATTTCCTCATGAAAATAGTCTATATTCATTTGTCACAAAAACATGTCATTTTGTTTACTATATGATAAACTATCTGTGTAGTATTGAGAGGGGGTTATTTTTTGAATAGTTATTGGAAACATCTTTTTCTAGATAATGGAGATCTGTCCTTGATAGAAGCCGGCTTACAAAAGTATGAGACTAACCAAATTAATAACTACAAAGTTAAGCACGATATAGTATTTCATATTGTTCTGGAAGGAAAAGGTCATTATACTGTCAATGATAAAAATTATGAATTAACCGCAAGTGATAGCTTTATTTTGAAAAAGAATCAACATGTTTATTATTATCCAGATAAAGATGACCCTTGGACCATCTGTTGGATTGGTATAGGCGGCGACCATTTAGATACTTATTTGAGTAATTCAATGATTCCAAATGTTGATGTCTTAACTTTCAAGGATAGCAGTCCGGTTTTTGAAGAAATGAAACAATTTATATACTTTTTATCCGAAAGTGATCCGAATGATTTACAAGACAATTTGAAAACATTTAGTATGTTATATCATTTTCTTTACTCGCTTAATGAAGAATTTCCACTTACCAATCATCAAAATACGAATGCTCTTTCAGAACCACGTTTAGCAGAAAAAATTTACAGTTATATCTATAAGTATTTTCACAGTGCTTTCACAGTAGGTGATATTGCGGAAGAATTCAATATTAGTCGTAATTATGTGTTTAAATTATGCAAAGAACACTATGGCCAGTCTCCAAAACAAATCATTCAAGAACTCAGAATGAATCAAGCTTCACAGTTACTGCGAGGATCTAATTCCCAAGTTAAAGAAATAGCTAGTACTGTCGGTTATAGAGACGCCTTTAGTTTCTCTAAAATGTTCAAAGAATATTATGGTTATAGTCCAACCCAATTCAGGAATTTAACCGAAGAAGAAATCGACAAGGCTTTGTTTATTCGCGAGGAGTTTTTGAAGGTATGATTTAAATCGTTTTTCAAATAAATAATAGAAAGGAACTTTTATGAATACAGAAGATATTTATAATAAAATGCATTCTGGTGAAATATATATTGAAAACTCAGAAACATTAAATGATCAAGCAAAGTATCGAGATTTACTGTTCCATTTCAATCATACTTTACCTAGTGAAACAAAAAAAGTCCGAAGTATATTAACAGACTTATTAGGAGCTATGGGAGAAAATTCGTACATAGAGCCCCCTTTTCATGCTAATTGGGGGAAGAATACTTATATTGGAAACAATGTTTATATCAATTTTAGTTTGACTATTGTTGATGATACTCGTGTTGAAATTAAAGATCATGTCATGATCGGTCCCAATGTAACTATCTCTACCGCTTCTCATCCTCTAGAACCTGAGCTTCGATTGAAAGGTGCACAATTCAATAAGCCTGTCACCATCGAAAAGAATGTGTGGATAGGAGCAAATGTGACTATTTTTCCCGGTGTTACTATCGGAGAGAACAGTGTCGTCGGTGCTAACAGCACCGTCACTAAAGATATCCCAAGTAACGTACTTGCTTTTGGTACGCCTTGTAAGGTGATAAAAAGAATATGAAATCACAAAAAAAGACTTGGTTCACAATGTAGTGACCCCCTAAATCCGGACACGGATTTAGGGGGGTTTTAGATGTATTATTTGTCAAATTAAGCGAGACAACTGCTCTTCATTTACATAACTCAAAAAGACTTCCAATGGTGTCTGGTAGTTCAGTGATTTTCTAGGTATATGATTTCTTTTTGAAGCCACAGAGGAGATGAAATCCTGATTGACTTGATTGAAATCCATTTCTTTCGGTAGGCCATCTTTTCGAAGGAGACCATTTGAGTGTTCGTTTAAACCTCGTTGTGATGGTGTTCCTGGGTCTGCAAAATAAATAGCTATATCATTCGTATTACTGATATTTTTCCAATTTGAGAACTCTTTACCACAATCGAAAGTAATCGATTTAAAGAGATTTTTAGGAATCGATTGAAACCAAGTATTCGTTGCTTTTTCAATATCGATTGCTTTACGACCTTCAGGTTTCAAAGCAATAATGACTTTTGAAAGGCGTTCAACGAGGGTGATGACGGCACTTTTATGATTGACACCGACAATCGTGTCGCCTTCTAGATGACTGAACTCTGTTTCAAAAGAAGCATAATCCGTTTCTCGCTCAGTGATATTTCGTTTGAATGCTTGTTTTCCACGACGTTCTTGATGACCGTTTGGTTTTCGTTTCCCTTGCATGGGTAACTTGCTTTGATCAAACTCACCATTTTTAAAACGACGATATAAGGTACGGACAGAACATGAAATTGAAAACTCACCTCGTCCAACAATCACATCCGGGGTCCAGCCTTAAGTTGTCTTGTCTTCGATGTATTCTTTTTCTGCTTTGGGTATTTCAATCGGCTTTCTTCCACAACGTTTTTTATTTTTCTTATACTGTTCGAGGTATTCGAGAGCCGTTTTTCCTTGTTTAAGAAAATGATAAACATTGTAAATGGCCTGTCTACCACGCTTGAGTTTCTTGGCAACGAAAGCAACGGGTGTTTCTTGATGAAAATATGCCTCTATAATTACGAGTTCATTTGGTGTAAGATGGGTATAGGTCATTTATGTTCACTCTCCCTGTATTCTTTCGACGGAATGACAATTTGAGTGTAACATAAATGATTTTTTTATTTGTCTCGCTTAATGTTACAATCGGCGATACTTAACGACTCCATCTTCAAACATACTTACCCCTACTCTCTAAGTTAGTAATATTTGGGATTTGTGTAAATGTGATTCACGCTTGTCTATGATAATAAATGAATATGAAGAAAAATTCAAATAGTTATTGTTATTTTGATACTTTCCCCTAACTTGCCTATGAAATTTTAACTCACTCGTCGCTTAAACTATAGTATATAGAGAAAATAAAGGATAAGGTTACCTATCGATAACTTTATCCACTCTTTCATCAAATGAATCCAGTTAATTTTAATCTTTAGGATTTTATAAAAGTCTTTAACTTTATAAGTCCAATACGTCAGAAAAATAAAACATATTTATTCATATATTTTATAGACTAAATCAAAATATGTGAATTATTCTTATCGAACTCTTCATTTATTACACAAAAAACACTAAAACTGAGTCTACAGTTTTAGTGTCCATTTTGTGTAGTTAAATACCGTCCCCCAACAACCCCTCAGCAATCGTATCCGTCGTCACAATAATATTCAACAAATCACTTTCAAGCGCTGCTCGGATTGCTTCAACTTTCTGATCCCCATATACCACAGTCATAATAGCAGGTATCTTTCTCAATTCTTCAAGATTTAGACCAATAACATTTTTATTTATTTCACTATCTACTTCTTTTCCTTCTTGATTGAAAAATCGTGAATTAATAACACCTACAGCATTATGCCCCTTTAAGTCGGTCGCATCTTCTTCACTTAAGAAGCCAATTTTTCGCATGTTACTTTCTTGATCCAAACTTGAAATCCCAATTAAAGCCAAATCAACTGTTTTTCCTTCTTCCAAGATACTTTGAATTGCATTGTTACTACTGAGCTCTTCTCGTATTAACTCATTTGATACTAATGCAGGAGAATAAAGATATTTCGCCTTACCTCTCATCTTCCTCGCTAAGTCGTAACTCAATTGATTGGATTGTATCTCAAAATAATCATCACTTAACCCACCGATCAAAGGCAGGACTGTGGCACCTTGATGATTCGTATAAGGAAAATGATCCACTAAACCTCTTAAGGAATTCCCCCAAGAAATACCGATTGTCTGGTGTGAAGGAAGTATTTTCTTCAAGTATAAAGCAGCTTGTTGGCTTGCCATTTTTTTCACTTCAGCTTTATTAATATCTAGTGTATCAATGATAATGGCATTTTTTAGCTTGAATTTTTTCTCTATTTGCCTTTCTAACCTAGCCGTATAGACACTACTGCTATTAATCACAATTTCAACGATTCCATCTCTTTTTGCTTCAACAATCATTTTAGATATGAATGATCTCGATACGCCTTTTTCGCGGGCGATTTCTGATTGAGTCATTCCTTCTTCATAGTACATCGTCGCAATCTTTACAATGTCATTTTCACCCATTTTCTCCATACAGTCCTCCAATTACCCATCATTATTAGTGAATAACAAAAGTCCATCAAAGTAGGCAACTTTGCTAAGGTCTACTTTGATGGACACATATTATTTAAACGCTTGTTTAATTATTTTCCAAACGCTTCAGTGTATTTACTTACAACATTTTCTGCAGTAAAGCCGAAGTATTCAATGACTTCTTCACCTTTACCAGATGCCCCAAAGCGGTCAATACCTAATGCTACACCATCTAAACCGATATAACGTTCCCAACCGAAAGTTGCGCCCATTTCGATTGACATACGGTTACGTACAGCTTTTGGTAAGACACTTTCTTTATATTCTGCTGATTGCTCATCGAATAAGTTTTGTGCTGGAAGTGATACCACTGATACATCTACACCTTGTTCTTTTAATTTCGCTTGTGCTTCTATAGCTAAGCTTACCTCAGAACCAGTAGCAATTAAGATACCTTCAGGAGTTTCACCTTCACTTGGCGAGATAACATATCCACCTTTACGAACGCCTTCTTCAGCTAATTCGTTAGATCCTTCTAGTACTGGTAAGTTTTGACGTGATAGAACTAACATTGTTGGACGGTCTTCTGATTCAATTGCTACTTTCCATGCAGCATATGTCTCATTCACATCGGCTGGTCGAATTAAGTTTAGGTTAGGCATTGCACGGAATGCTGCTAAGTGTTCGACTGGCTCATGAGTTGGGCCATCTTCCCCTACTGCTACAGAGTCGTGTGTCATAACATAAGTTACTGGTAAGTTAGATAGTGCTGATAGACGTACTGCTGCCTTTAAGTAGTCTGTAAACACGAAGAATGTTCCAGCGTATACTTTAGTTCCACCGTGTAAAGCAATCCCGTTCATCATGGCTGCCATCGCGAATTCACGCACACCGAACCAAATGTTTCTTCCTGCACGGTTTTCTGGCATGAAATCCGTGTCTGAATCGATCATTGTTTTGTTAGATCCTGATAAGTCAGCTGATCCACCCCATAGGAAAGGTACTTTTTCAGCAAGACCTTGAATAGCAGCACCACTTGAAGCACGACTGGCTTCGGCTTTAGCATCTGCACCTTTATATTCTAAGTTAGCTGCATAGTCTTCTGCAAGATGTCCGTTGAATCCTTGTTCAAAGGCTTTAGCTTTCTCTGGATTAGCTTCTTTATAGGCATTGAATACTTCTAACCATGCATTATAAGCTTCTTTACCACGATTTTTTACTTTTTCATCGAATAATTCTTGTGCTTCTGTTGGCACATCAAACGCTTCATGAGTCCATCCATAAACTTCACGTGTTGCTGTCCAGTTGTCAGCACCTAATGGGTTACCATGTGTATTTGCTGTTCCTTGTTGAGGAGAACCGTAACCAATCACTGTTTTAATCTCGATTAAAGTTGGTTTTCCTTTGTTTTCTTTTGCTTTTTGAATCGCGTTTGAGATATCGTCTAAGTTAGTTCCATCTTCAACACGTAAGTAGTTCCAGTTCGCTGATTCAAAACGTCCTTTAATATCTTCGTTGAAGGCTTTATCTAAGTCACCATCTAATGAGATATCGTTTGAATCGTATAATACGATTAATTTATCTAATTGTTGACGACCTCCATAAGAAATCGCTTCGTAACTAATTCCTTCCATTAAGTCCCCGTCACCAACTAATGTATAAGTGTAGTGATCAATAACTTGATGCTCATCTGTATTGTAGACAGCTGCAGTATGTTGCTCCGCCATTGC
This sequence comes from Ruoffia sp. FAM 26255, assembly GCF_045528525.1. NCBI lineage: Bacteria > Bacillati > Bacillota > Bacilli > Lactobacillales > Aerococcaceae > Ruoffia > Ruoffia sp. FAM 26255. The sequence goes on from NZ_JBGQQX010000052.1 coordinate 6,044, forward strand.
CATCCCTACAGCTTGTGCAATTCCTTGTCCTAAAGGTCCGGTTGTTGCTTCAACGCCATCTGTATGACGGTATTCAGGATGCCCTGGTGTGCGACCGTTTAATTGACGGAAGTCTTTTAAGTCGTCAATCGTTACATCAAAACCACTCATATGTAATAAACTGTAAAGTAAAGCTGAACCATGACCTGCAGATAATACGAAACGGTCTCGGTTTGGCCAATCAGATAACTCTGGGTTCACATTTAAATGACCTGCCCATAAAGCATAGGCCATTGGAGCCGCACCCATTGGTAAACCAGGGTGACCAGAATTTGCCTTCTCAACTTGTTCCACACTTAAAGCACGTAATGTATTGACCGCTACTAAATCTTTTTCGTTAAACATTATATTCCTCCAAAGAATTATTTTTATTTTTCTATTAATGCGAATGTTTCTTCAAAACTTACATCTGTTACTTTATTATCTATAACCGCTGTGCAACGCTCCGTCTTTCCTTCTCTTAACAAAGCAACAGCGTGTTCTCCAAAATCTAAACCTAAAATCCGATCTTCGGCAACTGGATTTCCACCTCGTTGGATATGACCAAGTAATAATGGATGAATTGGATATCTTGTCTCACGTTCGACAACTTCTTTAAACTCTTGAGCTGACATGACACCTTCTGCAAGAATGAATAACTGATATCGCTTATTCATAGCTTGGGATTTTTCGATGGTTTCTTTTACTAGATTCACATCAAAATCTCCTGGTTCAGCAATTATACCATCTGCGTCTAGCGCACGACCGGTCCATCTTGCAATATCTCCCGCTCTACGGCCCATCACCTCAATACAATAAAGATGTTTATGGCTTGACGCAGATTGGATGATAATATCAACTGTTTCAACAACATTTCGAATGGCAGTTTTAAAGCCTAAAGTTAATTCTGTAAGTGGAATATCATTATCAATCGTTCCAGGAATCCCAATGGTTTGTATACCTAGTTTCGATAAACTATAAGCACCATGATATGACCCATCTCCACCAATGACAACTAGTCCATCTACATTATCTTGCTTTAATTGCTTAGCAACTCCAGCTTGAACCTCGGCTTTTTTGAATTCTTCCGACCTTGACGTACCTAAGAAAGTTCCGCCCACATGATGATGTGGTTTTACAACTTCAGGTGTCAATTCAATATAATCATTCGCGATTAAACCAGTATATCCCTCTAGATAACCACGAACTTCGATGTTATGTTTGCGCGCTTCATCAACGATCCCGTTAATGGCTGCATTCATTCCTGGAGCATCGCCCCCGCTAGTTAGTACACCAATACGCTTCATCTGATTCTCCTAAATTCTTTAAACCATATAGTAAAACAAAACATAAGATTCTGACCAATCAAAGGTTTCATTAGAAACAATAATATCACAGATTCAACACTATTGTACAACGCTTTCACATAAAAGTAAAGCATTTGCTACCAGGTGTGTCGGATGCTAAAACTTAGACCATTCGCCTCTACCTAATACCAGTATTTAGGTCTATTCAGTATACAATTCCCTTCAAATAACATATAACTGAATATTGATATTCTTGGGTTATGCCCGAGTTAGGAGGTAGGCAATGTTAGTAGTTGAAGGTATGACAAGTTGGCAAAAACATCGTCGCATTATTTTCCCACAAGTATTACCGATTGCGTTACCCAGTTTAGGAAATGCGTTAATTGATTTGTTAAAAGATACGTCGTTACTGTTCTTAATCGGTTTAGTCGATATAATGGGACAAGCAGATATTATAATCGCGAACACCTACGGTGTTTATCAACTTGAAGTATATATTGCGATAGCGTTAATTTATTGGGCGCTGTCTTCACTTCTCGTATTCGGATTGAATTTCCTCGAGAAGGGTTATAGTCGCTACTATCAAAGATAAGGAGGTCGAGCACATTGGATTTTGATACACAAGTTATGATTGATACTATTTGGGTTGTCATGCGGGCTGTACCACGGACTTTTGGAATTGCTGCTGTGGTGTTAGTCTTTGGGATTTAATTAGGGGCTGTCTTCGCTCAATTAAAGATGAAGCCTGTACCGGTTATTACACCACTCGTTCGTCTATTTGTCTCTTATATGCGCGGGGTGCCGTTAATCGTTCATTTATTCGTGATGATGTACAGTTTACCTCAAGCGAGTAGTTCCTTACTGGCAATCTTTGGGGTCACAGTGCAACCACATGATTTTCCGAGTTTAATTATTGTTATTACGATCTTCTCATTACTTGAAGCTGCGATTGAATCGGAGAATATCCGAGGGGCAGTTCAGTCCATTGATCCCCGTCAAATTGAGGCTGGTCAATCGATCGGGATGACACGTCGTCAGGACTTACATCGCATTATTATTCCACAAGTATTAAGTGTGGCGATTCCTTTGTTTCTCAATGCCTTTTTGAAAAATATTAAAGGTCTGTCACTTGCCTTTACCGTTGGTATAGTAGATATTTTGGCTCAAGCCCGTTACGCTGCGGCATTAAGTTATCGTTATTTAGAATCTTATATTGCGGCAGCTTTAGTTTACTGGTTAATCTGTGGCGTTTTACAAATGATATTTAACCGTGTTGAATTGAAATTACAATTTGGTGAAACACGTAGACAAGGAGTGTAATAGTGAATAAATTTGACCGTATAAAGTTAGCGATTAGTGGTGAAAAGCAGGGTTCAATCCCCTTTTCCTTCTGGACACATATACCAGAGATTGATCGCTCACCCAAAGAAGTCGCCCAAGCGACGTATGATCTATTTAAACAGTAAGATTTAGATTTTATTAAAACGATGAATAATGGTATGTACGCCGTAGAAGATTATAATACGGAGATCGATTTTTCTGAAGTGGCTAAAGGTGGGGTGGCTAAAGTGATTAAAACACCGATTAATGCCTATGAAGACTGGTCAAACTTACCATTGTTAGAGTTTGAAACCGCGTCAGTCCTACAAAGATAACTTGACCACCTTGAACACTTACTGAATTTAGTGGACGGTGAAGCACCGGTGATTATGACGGTTTTTAGTCCCTTAACAACAGCAGCTAAATTAGCTAAAGGGCAACTGATTAACCACCTTAAACAGGATGAACATGGTTACATTCACCAAGCACTCGATAAAATTTCTGAATCAACAGCTCGTTGGCACATAAAGCCATTGAGTTAGGCGCAGCCGGTGTTTACTTCGCATCACAAATGAGTTCTTATGACAAAGCGAGTGAAAAAATATACGCTGAATATGGTGTGCCTTATGACTTACAAGTGTTGGAAGGCGCTCGTGATGGTTGGTTTAACGCAATTCATGCACATGGTGATGATATTATGTTCGACCTGGTTAAAGATTATCCCGTTCAAGTGTTCAACTGGCATGTGTGGGAAAGTTTACCGGAGTTAAAAGAAGGTATTGATTATACTAACAAATGTGTCATGGGCGGCATTGCACGTATGGATATTACACATAATAATCGCAACCCTCTTCGTCATCAAATTTACCGTTCAATTACAGAGTCTGGTGGAAAGCACTTAATTCTTACACCTGGGTGTGGAATAAGACATCCTTTTGAAGAAGATACAATTCGTTATTTACAGAAAGTAAAAATCGAAACTGAAGCGTTATTAAATAAGTAAGTCAATAATTAAACCGTCCTTTCGAGGACGGTTTTTCTTGTTTATGAGGTCACGAGATCTCAACAAAAAACCGAGGCTGTTTTTACACAGTCTCGGTTTAATTTTCTTTAAATTAGTATGCTCTGGCTAACCAAACAGTTTCTTTCGCTGGTTTACCTGTGACGATACATTCAGCTTTTTTGTTAACTGTACCATCAACTGGAATGTTACGTGTTGTGAAACCAGTGCGTTCTTTAATCTTCGCTTCTGATTCTTCCGTTCCGTCCCATCCTGCTAAGATCCAACCTGGGTTTTCGTTTGCAGCTTTTTTCGCTTCAATATGGTTTTCAAGTTCTTCTAATGTGTTGATGTCCGTATAGATGTGTTGTGAATTGCGTTCGCGTGCTGATTCTAATAGGCGATTTTGCATTTCATCTAAGGCATTTTCAATGTATTCAGCAAAGTTTGCGAATTCAACATCTACTTTTTCATCTAAGTCACGCGCTTTAACGATGACTTTATTATTTTCTAAGTCACGTGGTCCAATTTCTACACGAAGTGGTGCACCGCGTAATTCCCATTCATTGAATTTGTAACCTGGACGGTTATCGCTTCCGTCAATGACTGTACGGATTTGCTTGCTTGCTAATTCTTCATTCAGTTCATAGATTTTGTCCATGATCGCTGGGTTCTTTTGCCATGGTCCAACAGGAATGAATACGACTTGTTGCGGTGCAACTTTTGGTGGCATAACTAGTCCTTGGTCGTCACCGTGAGACATGATCATTGCTCCGATTAAACGTGTTGATACGCCCCATGATGTCGTGAAAGCGTGAACGTGTTCATTGTCGCTGTTTAAGTATTTGATATCAAAAGCTTCAGCGAATTTAGTTCCCATGTAGTGACTTGTTCCTGCTTGAACAGCTTTTGTATCTTGCATCATTGCTTCAACAGAGTAAGTTCGTTCTGCACCAGCAAAGCGTTCTGAAGGTGTTTTTTCACCTTTAAATACTGGGATAGCTAATACGCCTTCAATCACTTCTGCATAAATATCTAACATACGTTGTGTACGTCTTTTAGCCTCTTCAGCATTGGCGTGAGCCGTATGCCCTTCTTGCCATAAGAATTCTGACGTACGAAGGAATGGCATTGTACGTTTTTCCCAGCGGAATACATTTGCCCATTGGTTCATTTCCATTGGTAAATCACGGTATGAGTTAATCCATTTAGAATACGCATCACCAAACATCGTTTCTGATGTTGGACGTAGCGCTAAGCGCTCTTCTAATGGCTCACCCGCAGCTTCAGTAACCCATGGTAATTCTGGTGAGAATCCTTCAATATGATCTTTTTCCTTATTGAAGAAGCTCTCGGGAATTAACATTGGGAAGTATGCATTACGGATACCTTCTTGTTTGAATCGGTAGTTTAAAGCTCCTTGGATATGCTCCCAAATTTCGAAACCGTTGGGTTTGAAAATCATACAACCACGTACGGGTGAATAGTCCATTAAGTCAGCTTTTTGAATTGTTTGGATATACCATTTTGAAAAATCTTCTTTTCTCGTTACCATAGTAACCTCCTGTTATAATTTTGTACAAAAAAACTGTTCCCGTCCAAATAAGGACGAAGAACAGTTGATCTCCGCGGTACCACCTCAGTTGTCAGCATGTTGCCAACCAGCTTAGGGCCGATAAGGAGGCGAGTCCATAAACTGTTTAGTAGGTTCAACGATTGAGTGGGCACGTCACTTTCAGCCTAGGTGACTTTCTCTTATTACCATCAATTCGTTTACTATTCTAACAATGCTTATATTATAGCTATTTGTTGTATAAAGTTCAATCTCTTTGGACAATTGTGTCTTGATTTTCATTCATTTCATATTGATCAAGCGCTCGCATGCTAGAAAGTGGCCAATGAATATAATCTGCCTCTCCGATAATATCTTCGGCGTCGATGAAGCCAAATGCCCGTCCGTCAAGTGAATTGCGACGGTTGTCTCCCATTACGAAGACTTGCCCTTCCGGTACGGTCGCTGATCCAGTAATTTCTTCTAATTGGAAATCACTCGTAAAGTTTCCCAAGACATCTGCGCGCATGTCGTCTAAATATGGTTCATTCATTTGCACACCGTTCAATATTAACTGGTCATCCTGATAAGCAACTGTATCCCCAGGTATACCAATCACGCGTTTAATATATAAACTTTGCGGTTCGTCTGAAGTAATCGGTCCCCCAGGTGCTGGGAATACGACCACATCAAAGCGCTCAATATCGTTTAATTTCATCATAAACATTTTCTCGCCGTCATGTAATGTGTATTCCATGGATCTTCCGTCCACGATGAACGGTTCCATAACATACGCATAAAATACTTTAATTCCTAGAAATATCACTGCAACCCAGATAAGCGTACTGATTATTTCTCTGATAATACCTTTAAAAGTCATCTTTTACCTCAATCTACTTAATCTTTACTATCCATTACAGTATCGATAGCTAACACAACCGCAATCACCATAACTGGGTCAACTTCTTCAGCATCGATATTAAATTCAAATGTATCGCTCATAGCAAAGTATTTTTTCTTTATTTGAGCAATTAAATCTCCTTCTCGATCATAAATAATATAATCGTGCGCAAAGTAATCGCCTTTTATCGTCCAGCCAATTTGTTCAATATCAAATTTTGGTTTGAAGAACGTGATGCGTTTGCGAATACTTGCGACTTCTTGACCTCGGACAAAGACGTCCACTTGTGGCATGAGTGATAATACTTTCTGTTTAACTAAAGCGACCTCTTCATTGGTCTCCATGTTAATGATGTGCAGTTTTCTACCAAGTGAAAAAAATTCTCCATCCACTTTATAAACCGGCTTCTGATTGCTATCGACAATATTAAAATCCTGTTTAAATGATAACATTTTTTGTTTCATGTATAATTGCATTGATATCACCCCTTGAGCCTTATTATAATCTTATTATATTTAATGTTCAATTGTATTTAAGAAAATGTTTTTACTATAAAATGTATACTAATAAAAGCGGAGGGAATTATTTGTGAAACTAGCTCGTTATCAAGATGTATTAGACTTTTGGTTTGCCCCTGAAAATGCGGACTTGTTATTTGAGAAAAATGATGATTTCGATTCCGAAATTAGACAGCGTTTTGGAAAAACTTGGGAAGCCGCATGTGCTGGCTTATTATGGGAGTGGCGTGACAATCCTTACGGCCGCCTCGCAGAAATCATTGTTCTCGACCAATTCTCGCGTAACTTATGCCGAGGCGACGAGAAGTGTTTCACCCAGGATACGATGGCACTCGTCTTAGCTCAGGAATTATATCAACTACCTGAGTTTGATGAAGAATTCTCAATTCATGAAAAATACTTCGCGATGATGCCTTTCATGCATTCTGAATCTACTGAAATTCACGAGACAGCTTTACGCATCTTTACTGAAATTGGTGACGAGAATGCACTACACTATGAAAACTTACATAAAGATATCATTGACCGTTTCGGTCGCTACCCTCATCGGAATGATGTTCTAGGCCGCGAGACAACTCCGGAAGAAGCAGAGTTTCTGACTGAGCCTAATAGCAGTTTCTAATATAAAAAGTCCGCAGCGAATGTGTTGCGGACTTTTTTCTGTTTTGAATTGGGTTTTGGGTGTATTCGCCAGCTCAGGGGTTTGAGCTGGCGTAGTTGCACTTGATTCGCTAGCTCAGAGATTTGAGCTGGCGTAGTTGTGCTTGATTCGCTAGCTCACGATTCTGAGCTGGCGTAGTTGCACATGATTCGCTAGCTCACGATTTTGAGCTGGCGCAGTTGCACATGATTCGCTAGCTCACTGATCTGAGCTGGCGAATCAACTCACTTTCCTAAACATTTCCCCTTTAAATCTCTATTTCATAGTAAGTTTTATTTGTTTTCCCCACTTTCTTAAAGTTTTTCCCAAGTCCTGAATAATTCATAGTTTTTCTAAAAATGTCAATTAATGTTGTGATTATAGTACTTGTAGTAAATTGCTTCATCACCCGTTAGGTGATGCAAAAAGAACCCCTTTCTGATATGGTTAATTCACA